>JAESUE010000081.1 GCA_016763235.1 Pseudomonadales bacterium | reverse complement strand
ATCGAACCGGCACGACCTTTCAGTCGAGGGATTTTAAGTCCCTTGCGTCTACCAATTTCGCCACCCGGGCTAATGGGAGAAGTTTGCAGTATTGCTCTGCGCACTTTGTAGAGTTTATGGAGGCGGAGGTCGGAATCGAACCGGCGTAGACGGATTTGCAATCCGCTGCATAACCACTTTGCTACTCCGCCAGAATACCTTTTGTATTTCTGAGTCAGGCATGACTAACCAAAAGGCATTTCTAAACACAAAAAACCTCGGCTTTACCGAGGTTTTCTAATTCTTGGAGCGGGAAACGAGATTCGAACTCGCGACCCCGACCTTGGCAAGGTCGTGCTCTACCAACTGAGCTATTCCCGCTTTGAGGCAGGTATTCTACGCGTTCAAACTTAGGTGTCAAGAATACTTTGCGCTTCTCAAGAGCTTAGCGGGGATGATTAACACAATTACTCGACCGCATCGGCTTCCATAAGGTTTGGCCAGGCGGCTTTGAGGTAGATGTAGGCTGACCATAGTGTTAGCACTGTGGCGATATACAGTAGCCCGCCCCCTATCCACCAAACACTTTTCCAAAATAACTCTCCATCTTCTGCGAGAACTACTGGGTCAACCATCAGCATCATAGAGATGGCGAACATTTGGATCACGGTTTTAACTTTTCCAATATGGCTGACGGCCACTTGTGTCCGCTGACCGCATTCTGCCATCCATTCTCTCAAGGCTGAGATGATGATTTCACGCGCGATGATGACCATTGCGGGTACGGCCATCCAAGGTGATGCGTAAACTTCTACTAATAAGAGTAATGCGATAGACACCATGAGCTTATCGGCAACGGGGTCGAGAAAGGCACCGAGCTTTGTGGATTGATTAAGTTTGCGCGCAAGGTAGCCATCAAAGAGGTCGGTAAGAGCCGCAATAATGAAAACTATGGAGCCAACAAGGAAACTCCATTGATAAGGTAGGTAGAAGATAACTACAAACACTGGAATAGCTGCGATACGGGAGAGCGTTAACAAGTTGGGCACTGTGTACATGATTTGGTTTTATTTTTCACTTTAGCGATGAATCGGAGTGGTTCTGGTATAGACCTTCTTTGTTACATATTAACCATGCAAAGCGTCGTAAATGACTTCCGCAAGCTTCGCGCTAATGCCGGGGGTTTTACTTATCTCGGCTTCGCTTGCACGCATTACTTCTTGCCGCCCACCGAAGTGATTAATTAAATCACGCCGCTTTTTAGGGCCAACCCCCAGTATACCTTCTAACGGGGAGGTTTTACATTTTTTATCCCGCCTGCTCCGGTGTCCGGCAATGGCAAAACGATGGGATTCATCCCGAATGTGCTGAATAAGGTGCAACGCCGAAGAATCTGGAGCAATTTGGGTGGGAACTTTATCATGGTTTAGAAAAAGTTGCTCCAATCCAGCTTTTCTAGTGGGGCCTTTGGCCACACCCAACAGTGTTACGCCGCTTATTTGCAATTCTTCCCGTACGCGAAGCGCTTGTGTCATTTGACCTTTTCCACCATCTATAACGATCATATCAGGCAGCACGCCGTTGTTCGCCAGCACCTTGGAGTATCGACGGGTGAGCACTTGCTCCATGGCAGCATAATCGTCACCAGGAGTGATGCCTTCGATATTAAAGCGCCGGTATTCAGACCTTAGCGGCCCATTTTGATCAAAAACAACACAAGAGGCAACGGTCTCTTCGCCGAGAGTGTGGCTAATATCGAAACATTCCATTCGCTGGGGGATATCGTCAAGTGAAAGCGCCTCCTGCAGGGCAACAAAACGCTGGTAACTATTTTCTTTGCTAGACAGTAGGCTTTGCAAGCTTTGCTCGGCATTCACTTGGGCTATTTTCAGCCAACCAGCTCTCTGAGTTCGCACATTGGCAAGCACTTGTACTTTTTTATCAAACTTGTCGAAAAGGACGCTCTGCAGTGCTTCGGCATCTTCAAGGGCATCAGGCAGTATGATTTCTTTGGGAACATCAAGGTTTCCTGAGCAAGACAAATAAAACTGAGGGATAAACTCTTCCAGAACCTCTTCCACGAGCACTTCGCATTGAACTTTTGGGAAGTAATTTTTGCCGCCTATTACTCTGCCGCCCCTCACCATAAGCCGGTGTACGCACACCCCGCCAGGCGAGCACTGCACACCAAACACATCGGCCTCGCCTTGTTCCCCTGTCACAAATTGCTGCTCATTAACGTGACGAAGCGCGATAACTTGATCCCGCAAAACCGCAGCGCCTTCAAAGTGAAGAGCCTCGCTCGCCGTTTCCATTTTTTGCACTAGTTCTTCAAGGATTTCGGTGCTCTTGCCTTGCAGGAATTTAATTGCCAAATCTACTTGCCGCTGATAAGCATCGGGGCTTATCGCCCCTACACAGGGCGCGCTACAACGATCAATCTGGGCTTGAAGGCAGGGTCGTGTTCGATTAGAAAAAAAACTCTCGTCACATTGCCGTACTTTAAAGACCCGTTGCAATAAGTCGAGGCTCTCTCTTACGGCACCACTACTCGGATAGGGGCCAAAATAACGCCCTTTGGCTTTTTGGCCTCCTCGATGAAAGACCAGGCGAGGGTATTCGTGATGACTGGATACGAAGATATAGGGATAAGATTTATCATCCCGCATGAGAATATTAAAGGGCGGGCGTAATTTTTTGATTTGAGTTTGTTCAAGCAGCAGCGCTTCCGTTTCGCTGCTGGTGACGGTGGTTTCTATACGAGCGATACGACCGACTAGCGCACGTGTTTTGGCGCTGTGATCCTTGGATGCAAAGTAGCTGGATACCCGCTTTTTCAGGTTTTTAGCTTTTCCCACATAGAGGATTTTATCATCCTGGCTATACATATTGTAAACGCCAGGATGGCTAGTAAGTGTACTGAGGTAGGATTGGGAGTCAAAGGTCATATCGAGTATTTTGCCATTCCATTGGCTGTTTAGTCGATAGACTCTGAGTCTACAATGCCGTGACGCATGGCGAGGAGCGTTAGCTCTACATCACTGCTAATCTCCAGCTTTTCAAAAATGCGATAGCGATAGCTGTTCACAGTTTTTGGGCTGACGCAGAGTGCATCGGAAATCTCCTGCACTTTTTGGCAATTGACAATCATGATGGTTATTTGCATTTCCCTTTCGGAGAGCGTTTCAAAAGGGGTGGTTTTTCCATCAAGAGATAGCTGCTTCAGAGCTAATGCTTGGGCAATTTCTGGGCTCAAGTAACGCTGCCCATGATGCACTTGGTGAATGGCCATCACCATTTCTTCAATACCTGCACCTTTGGTTAAATAGCCACTGGCTCCGGCCTGCAGCACACGCGATGGAAAGGGTTCTTCAGCGCAAGCCGTTACAGCAATGATTCTCACTTCTGCGTTTGCTCGCAAAATTTTTCTCGTGGCTTCCAGACCACCAATCCCGGGCATTTTTACATCCATCAACACTACGTCAGGTGCCAATTCCCGTGTTAACTTTATCGCATCTTCTCCGTTGCTTGCTTCACCAATAACTTTGATGCCCTCTTCATCTTCCAGCATACGGGCTATGCCCATTCTTACTAAATCATGGTCGTCTACAACAAGCACTTTAATCAAATTCGGATCTCCTACTCAGAAGTTTTAATTACTTTGTGGGCAACAGATCTTATCTAAATATCAATAGGTTATAACCATACATCAGATAAGTCCCACACCTTCCTTTGGGCACTTTTCTCCAGCGCGTTAAGATACCTTCACTTGTCTCGTATTGGAAGGGCAAATAGGGATATTCCACCGTGTAGATACAATTTTGAATGGGAAGTATGTGTATTTATGCATCTAAAGCGGGCTTACAGATACCATACATGATCACGATGCAACCAACAGATAATGGAAAGCTATCTATACTTTATTGATATACACCATTCCTACTTCTTATTAAAAGATCACTATTCCTATGTTATCAAGCAGTGAACGCAGGCAATTTCAAAGACTTAGTGGCGGTACCATTCAAGCGGAAGTGAAGCGTAAAAGCTTATTTAAATTCCGGGGATACAAACCGCTGGAAATTCTAGACTTCAACCGATTTGGCGCGCGGGTTTTACACAGCGAAAGATTCCGCACTGGAGATGAGTTACTGTTCAATATTAATAGACAGAACATTAGTATTACTGACGTTGTTGGTTTTGTATGCCACACAGAAGAGTTAGAGCATGGCTT
>JAESUE010000080.1 GCA_016763235.1 Pseudomonadales bacterium | reverse complement strand
GCACATCGCATAGCAGCCGCCCTCAATATTAAATACGCTGCCTTTATCCCAGCCGTGTTCGTCATCACCGATCAGGTAGCGCTCAGGGTCTGCTGAAAGCGTGGTTTTCCCTGTTCCTGATAGACCAAAAAACAGTGCAACGCCTCCATCTACGCCAACATTCGAGGCACAGTGCATGGGTAGTACGTTTTTTTCTGGCAGTAGAAAGTTCTGTACTGAAAACATGGCTTTTTTCATTTCGCCAGCGTATTCCATGCCCGCGAGAAGTACTTGACGTTTGGCAAAGTTGATAATGACACAGCCTTCACTGTTTGTGCCGTCACGGTCTGGTTCGCAGGTGAAATTTGCGGCGTGAAGGATTTGCCATGCCTCTTTGTTCTTGGGATTGAAGTGAGAAGGGCGGATAAACATGGTTTGGGCAAACAGGTTGTGCCAGGCAGTTTGCGTCGTTACTTTAACAGCCAAGTAGTGGTCTGGATCGGCACCGACGTGTAAATTTGCTTTGAATGTAGTGTCTTTGGATGTGAACTCTTCGACACGATTCCATAGGGCGTCGAATTTGTCGCTTGGGAAGGGGCGGTTAACCGGGCCCCAGTGAATGTGTTCTGTGGTGCTGGGCTCGTCGACAATAAAGCGGTCTTTCGGTGATCGGCCTGTGCGTGCGCCAGTATTTACAACCAGTGCACCAGTATCGGATAGGCGTCCTTCTCCGCGCAAAATAGCGAGTTCCTCAAGTTGCGCCGTACTAAGATCTTGGTGAACAGAAGGGTTTTCTGATTGACGAGTCATTGAGATTTGATCCTTTAGCTTTGGGCTATCTTATTTTAACAGTTGAGTGGTCAAGTTGCGTAACACTTGCTTCGGGCGGTGCTGAGTATGCCCTCCCAAGGTGATTTCTATGGTCATCTATTTCATATACAAGTAGGACTATGCGTGAAATAAGAATCCCTAAGAATAGTTCGTGTAACACTGATGTAAATAGCTTGAAAGTTCGCTTATTTAGGAGTGTTTCTGAGGCTTTTAATCCCTCTCCTTGATATCGTAATAAACAAACCCATTCAAACGGGCGCTTATTATGCCAAAAAAACGTGGAAAATGCTAAGTGAAGACAGAGTTTGCATTTTCTCACGTAGTTGGCGATGTTACGTGCTAATAAGGCCAGAATTACTCTTGCTATGGGTATATATTCAGGGTTTCAAGATGTACCTAGCCTGAATTTTACTAATCGACTAAGTCACAAATATTAACATGCGTTATATGTATAGCTGTATTTTGAATGCTTTTCTTGTGTTTAACGGATTGATTTAGGTTAAATGGGTGTAACTATTCAGCGAGCTCTGTAACGATTTAGATTGCGTTCAAATTTGAGCGTGAGCTGAATAGTTGCAAATGGGTGTTAGTGAAGTGTGCCTGCTTGGCATTTATTCACTGTGGGCATGCAGATATGATCCAGATCATCGCGCGTAAATCGGTATCGCGTTGTACAGAACTGGCAGTCGACAGAAATATACGTCTTCTTTTCAATAATATCCTCAAGCTCATGGCGCCCCATGGCGGCAAGGGCAGAGCGGGTTTTTTCTCTTGAGCAGCGGCACTGAAAACTGACGCTCTGCGGCTCGAAAGCGCGAATGGTTTCTTCCGCAAAAAGCCGGCTTAGAAGGGTGTCAGCAGAAAGCTCGGTGAGTTCCTGTGAACGGGTCGTGCTCGCTAATGTAGTGATGTGCTCCCACTGATTACTTACCTCTTCGCTCAAGCGGTCGTTGTTTCCTGGTAGCTGTTGAAGCAAAAGTCCACCGGCTTTGTGCTGATCAGCGGCTAGGTAGATGCGGGTAGGCAACTGTTCCGACTGCTCGAAATAGCCCTCTAGGCATTCTGCAAGGGTATTGCCGCTAAGCGGGACGATGCCTTGATACTGCTTGCCACTTGTCGGTTGAATCATGATGGCGAGTTTGCCGTTAGGAATTAAGGTGTTTAAAGAGGCGTTGTCATCGAGTTTGCTAAGGCTTTCTTCGCTAAAATGCGCAATGGCTCGGACGCCATTCGTATTGCTGCATTCTGCCACTAAAAGACGAATAGGGCCTTCGCTCTGGGCATGGATAGCGAGGCGGCCTTCATATTTAAGAATGGAGCTGAGTAAAACGGATGCGCAGACTAGCTCGCCCAGTAGCCGTTGTATTACCTCAGGGTAGTCGTTTTTCGAAAGCACTGTTTGGTAGCTGGTTTCAATGTGTACGAACTCTCCACGGATGTCGAGGTCTTCAAAAATAAAACGCTGGTTGTAATCTTTGCTATTCATACTATGGATGCTGGTTCGTTCTTGGATCGGGGGACGAATGCTAACAAAAACCGCCGGCTTGATAAACGTTCAGAGTGTGAATTAGTGCCATTTTTTGTAACAAGGATAGCTGACTGAGACGCTAGGTAGCGGAAAACGACGATGGACAGGGGTATCTCGACGGCAGGGTGGTGAGCTGTGAAGGCCTTTATTCACGATTGCTATTTCGGAAGCCCTTAATCTGACGGCGTTCCTTTTTGTTAGGTTTCTTGCTTGGTAAGGGGTTCGGCAGCAATTTTCGCTGTTCTTTGTTGTGCTCCCTTTTGCTGATGCTTTCTTCTGTTTCTTCGTACATGAGAGCAGCCAGGGTGGCTGATACGCGTTTTTCTGAAAGTTTAGTAATGGTTACCGTTTTTTCATCTTGGCCCTGACGTATTTGCAGGGTGTCTCCAATACGCACTGCGCGACTGGGTTTGACTCGTTGCCCTGCAAGATGTGTCTTGCCGCCTGTTACGGCATCGTGGGCAATGGAGCGGGATTTAAAAAATCGAGCGGCCCATAGCCATTTATCGATGCGCGCACTGCTTATTTCAGCATGATTTTTGTCAGTCACTTGGAGGGTGCTTGTGGGGCGTGGGGGATATTTGTCATGCATGGCATGATATGTGAAAAGCAATCAATAGAGAAATAGTCATCGTTGGAAACGGGGGCTTTTTGGCTATCTGGTTGCCTAATGCTCAGCAGATGTTTAAAACCAAAT
>JAESUE010000079.1 GCA_016763235.1 Pseudomonadales bacterium | reverse complement strand
CGGGAAAAAATATGTCGGAGCAGTTGATTTTCGCCGCACAACAGCCTGAGAATGCGGGCGAAGCGCAAGATCAATTCAACAATCGTGTGGAAGTTTCTGACTACAGCGCTGATACGATAGACCAGCCACCCGAAGATTTCGCCACTTCACTGGCCTTTGATGGCGACCTGGTTGTTACCAGCAATAGCGCGACGGTAACAGCAGCCAAGGCAGACATTGACACAATTGCTGCCGGTGATGGCGGCGGCGCAGAGCCTGGTGATGGCGGCAGCACTTTCATGCTGACCACTGGCCAGGACAACCTGACAGGCACTGACGAAGACGATGCCTTTAATGCCTATATTTTTGACAACCAAAACACGGCGCAGTCGGGTGATGTTCTTGACGGTGGCGCGGGTACAGATTCACTGTACGCCGACATCGGCAACTCACAAGACTTTGCCATTACCCTGCATACCAGCAATGTTGAAAACTTTGCTGTGCGTGCTCAGGCCGCAGCTGGCGATAGCAACGAGAACAACCTCCACAGCGTGCAGATAGACGCTGAGCGCATGAACGGTGTTACCCGTTACGAGTCAAATAACTCTCGCGACGATGTCATCATCGAAGATGTTCGCATTACCAACAGCGAAATCACCAAAGATATCACCATTGCCATGGTGCAGACTGATCCAGGCGCTGTTGATTTCGGTGTTTATTTTGACCAGCACTCACTGCGTGCTGCACCGGCTGTTACTGCGGGTGCCGTATTAAACCTTGAGATCATGGATACGCGTAGCGCCGATGCGGGTCTCGATCCATTGTTACAGAGCCCTTTCGACGGTTTTACTTTCAAACTTGACGGTACTGCCTTTGTTGTTAGCTCTGACGCTATTGACGATGCGACAACCTACACTGACTACCTGGCAGCCGTTCAGGCCGAGTTGCTCAATGTTGCCGGTTTAGAAGGGTTTACAGCGGCAATTTCTGGTACTTTCCAGGCCATTGATACGCTTTCTGGTAACGCCTTGACTGGCCAGACAATTACCCTGACTAACGCAGGCTCTGGCATTATTGAAGAGGGTGCCTGGACAACGGCTGATGGCACCGTGCCAGGCGGTAGTGGTCTTCACCTCGAGCAAGACACAGCACCTCCTGCTGCAACGGGTAACTTGATCACAAGTACTATCATTCTCGATGATGTTGGCCGGGGCTCCATGGGCGGCGACCTGATTATTGGCGGGCTGTCAACCGGTGCAACGTCTGACTCAAAAGGTGTTGAGCGTTTTGACATTACTGTAGAGCGTACCAGTGAACTGCAGGAAATTAACTCCACCAACAATACCTTGCAAGAAATGTATCTCGTCAACGGCGCCACCAAAGGTAATCTCGTGATTGCCGGCGATACCAACGGTGATAATGACCTTCCTGGCGCTCAAGGCAATGAGGGTGTCAATGATGTGCGTATCTTTGATGCATCCGCCATGCAAGGCTCAGTTAGTGTTGATGCGCGCTTAAGTGGCGCTGTCGTTGGTAAGTACATGACCTTGGTTGATGACGCGACCAACGCAACAGCCGACAATATTGACTTTGTCTACACCGGTGGTGCAGGCGGTGACAGCTTTGCCATAAAGCTATCTGATCAAAACCTGGCGGCTGCGGGTACAACCACACGTGAAGATTTCACTCTACTGGTTAACGGTGGTGCGGGTAACGATACTATCCTGACATCTATTCGTGCTGGCGATGGTATTGGTGCTTTATCGGCCACGACTGGCCCGACTGCCTGGTATACCAACAGCACCACAAATGCCAACTTAATGGTTGATGGTGGTTCCGGTAACGACACCATTACGACTTCAGGTGGTGGTAACTTCAAGATTGATGCGGGTTCGGGTAATGACACGGTTTATACCGATAACTCGGGTGGTGGCGGTACTAACGCAACTTGGGTGGTGAATGCGACAAACATCGTCTTGGGTAACTTGATTGGTGATACGGTATCTCTGGGTGCTGCAACAAACCAGCTCCTGTACAAGTCTACCTTAACCGTTACCTACTCTGGTGCTAACGGTGCTGTTGTTGGTGGTGTCACTAGCGGTGCTGCTGCTGCAGCGACCAATGGTTTTGAAAGCACAGTAACCATTGGTACTACTGACTATGTCGGTAACAAAACGAATATTAATCAGGCAATTAAAGATGCCATTAATAACGATGCGGTACTCAATAAGTTGCTCATGGCGGTAGACGGCCCAGCCAATACCTTAATTATCACCTCTAAAATTGATGGTACTTTCGTGGCCACCGATATTAAGGTTGATATTACTCAGGCTGACATCACCACCTTGTCGGCTTCAGAGTTGGAAGGTTTAGATACTGCCTGGGAAATCCTCAATGCTAACTCGGCAATTGCTGCGGTTGCTCAAGGTAACTTAACAGCTGCTGCTGCTGCTGCTGCGGCCCTGTATGTTGACACTGCCTCTGTAGATTTCACGGCAACAGTAGGTACGGCTAGTGTCTTGCAAAGCGACAATATTGTTAACTTGGGTGCAGGTGATGATGTTGTTGTTCTGGGTACGAGCGTCGGCGCAGCTGACGAATCAAATGACACACTGGTGTTTGCCGGTACGATTGGTAATAACACCGTTGTTAACTTTGAAAATGCTGCTACGGGCTTCCAGGACAAGTTGGATTTCACCGGTTACCTCGGGGGTATGACAAGTGCAACTGGCAGTGCTGAGTCTCAAGTGCTTATTGCTACGACGGGTGATGCGGCGGGTGTTGCTGCAACAACACTGACCGCTAACGAAGTGGCTGTTGTCAATAACTGGGTACAGGACATTGCTGGTGGTGCAACCGAGACATGGGCAAATATGACAGCCGCTAACGTCTTGGCTGCTATTCAGGCGACTAACATAGCCGGTGGTGCTGACTACGGTACCTTGGTTGAAGTGTCGTTTGATGTTGCCGCTGTAGCTACTTTGGTGGGTAATGTCCAGAAGGGTATTATCATGATCGAAAATGATCTGAACCAGGGTGAGTACAAAGTGTTTGAAACAACAGCTGATGACACCACGACTGAGTTCACTGCAGTCACTCTGGTGGGTACTATCGATTTTGGTAACTCTGTTGATACTACTGTTGCTGGTGTACTGGTTTAATCTGCGGGCTAGTAAAAAGGTGAACATTGCAAGATAAGTAACCTTTGACTCTGCCTTAAGAGTCAAAATGAAAAACCCCAGCCCATTACTGAGCTGGGGTTTTTCTTTATTGGCACAAAGAAAGAATAATTGATAAAAGAATTGCAACAAATTGGAACAAATTGGAACAAATTGGAACAAATTGGAACAAATTGGAACAAATTGGGGTCAGACTCGATTTGCTGCTCGATCATCAATCAAATTGACACGTAAATACGCTTATATAGAGAGACAAGACATGACCGAAAAACCAGAGCAAAAAATTCAAATCAACAATGTTGAATATAATTTAGGTGACTTGTCAGAAAATGCACAGGGCCAGTTACGCGGTCTGCAAATCGCCGAGAATGAAATGAAACGCTTAAATGGCCAGTTGGCCCTGGCACAAACGGCCCGCAATGCTTATATGCAGGCGCTACAAGCCGATTTGCCTGAAAAATCGGAATAGAAAATACGGTGAATCAAGACCAATCCCTGTTTTCTATTACCTATGACAGCCAGGAAGACAGGTTAACCCTGACGTTAAAAAATCATCAGGGCCAGATCGAGGGCAAGATGACGCGCCGTTTATTGCGGGGTTTTATAGCGGGCCTTCCCGGCTGGTTAGAGAGGCAAGTGGCCGCACCCCTACCGTCGCAAGAGGCGGTGGCCTTACCCCAAAACCCCGCCGGTAAGGTGATACCGCCGGTGGCTAGTGAGGCAATTACATCTGCTACACCGGTTTGCGTTGCCAAAAACAATTCACAGTTTTTGATCGTCAGTATTCGTTTATTGCCGTTGAATCAGCAGTCCGAAAAACCCGCCATTCGCGTGGGTTTTATGTCCCAAGACAATCAGCAAAAGATTGGCATTAATTTAAGCCTCGATGAGTTGACGGCCGTCGTCACTGCACTGGTAGAAAAGCCAGAGGATTGGGGCCTGGCTCACCCGTGGCCGAACAACGCGCTGGGCACAATGACTCAGCACCGTGATCGAATATTTCATTGAGACCGTGTGAATAAAAGCACGTGAATCAAGGGGTCCGTGAATCAAGGGGTCCGTGAATCAAGGGGTCAGATACTGTCTTAAAAAGCAAGGCTAAT
>JAESUE010000078.1 GCA_016763235.1 Pseudomonadales bacterium | reverse complement strand
TCTACCTTTGAGCCAATAACAGGCGCTGAATAAATTTCAAATGTGTCAGGTTTTTTTACACTTTTTAGGCAAGGAATTGTGTTGGTTTTACGAATAGTTTCGTAAAAGCCTCCCTCCATGACCTTCGGCGCGAGACCAAGAAAGAAGTTATTCACTTAACTGTTTGATAGTTTTAATAAATTCTTTCTTGGTCTAGGCATTTTTTCCATAAATCGTTCTTTTGAATTACCGTAAGAAAATAAAAAAAGGTGTCTATTTTTTTTACATAAAAAGTATTTTGGAACCTTAAAAAACAAGCAAACTATTTACTATCAATCGCTTGCATACTTGGCGCAGACCTTGCTTTCTATCTTGCGCGGGCTGAACGCTTAGCCCGACACTTTGGAGAGAAGTAATGATTAAACTAGTAAAAACTTTAAGCGTTGCCGCTGTTGTTGCAGGCACACTGCTCACAGCAAGCACTGCTTCAGCACTGTATATTGAAACCTCCGCAACAGGTTACGGTGACGGGACTTTTACCGACACAGCTGGTTACGGATATAATTTTGTTATAGATGATAGCTATGACACGGATGCAAAAACCTTTTCTGCTACGCTGACAAATACTTCGCTCAACGCTGATGCTAATATTGATTTACTTGCTTTCAACATGAATCCAAACTTGGTGCTTGGTACAGATTTCACTATCAATGCGATTGTTCCAAATTGGTCATTTATTGCCGGTAGCGGTGGCGTTCAATTTGACTATGTGGGTGATGCAGATGCACCAGATCAGAAACTAAGCAAAGATGATACCTTAACGTTTGATTTCTCCTTCACAAGTGACCAAGCCTTTTCTTTATGGACTACTTCCAGTGAATCTCTTGGAAAAGGAATCGGCGGCGGAAATGACTCAGGTCAAGTAGCCGTTAGCTTTCAAACTCTTGGTTCACAAGGTAATGACAGTGATTTACTTGCTTCTAACCGGACCACAGGGCCAGATGACCAGCCATTCTGCAACCCTCTTGTAGAAGTGTCCGAGCCTACTTCTGTTCCAGAGCCTTCTAGCTTAATTTTGTTAGGTTTAGGTTTAGCAGGACTTGGTTTAAGAAAACGTTTTAAGTAACTTTTAGCTTAAAACTGATTTACTAAAAAAGCTGGCCTATGCCGGCTTTTTTAGTTTTTATCCCGCTAATTTTTTACCCTCTAACAACTAGAACTTCTTCCCTCTAAAACCTTCCTCCTTACCTTAACCCCCTTCTATACAGCCGAAAAGGCTAAAACTAAAACTCGACACGCTTCACATTTTCTCCAGAAACCTCTGCTTTTAGCGCGATTTATGTGCGCCAATTCCCAGTTCAACTATTTGTAACCCCCCTTGCTCATTTCATTAGCTATATTGCTTATAAGCGACACAAATCGTGCCTTGCACTCTGCTTGTAAATCAAAAGGCTTATTGGAATGAAATTTAAAAAAGCGCTGTTACCATTAAGACTCGCATTCATCACTCTCACGGGCATTTCTACCGCCGCATTGGCCGCCAATGATGCCGCCAATAACGAGGTGATGACCGGAACAGTTGAGGTGGTGCATATTGACTACCCTGATCATAGTAAAGGGGAATACCAATATTTCCTTAACCCTGGCAACCGGCAGGTACCAGTGAGAATGGATTTCTCTGGTTTACCGCCCAATAATCTTGTCCCTGGGGCCAAAATCAGCATCAAAGGCCAATCCCATGGCCGTGTTTTCCAGGTGGAATCGGTGGACGCTCAAGCATCAACAAGCGGCAGCACCACTGACTCGCAATCTACCGTGGGTAGCGATGCCTTCGCCGGTGGCACTATTCAAAGGAAAGCCATTACTCTTTTAGTGAATATGAAAAATGGCGTTAATAGCGCTGGCACGGTAGCGGTAATTTCCGGTGCCCTCTACGACAATACTAAATCTATGACCGGCCAATATGAAGCCAGCTCAAATGGCCAATTGGGCTTTGCGCGCGACACAGATGGCGATGGCCAAGCCGATGTATTTGGCCCCTTTACGATTAACGCCGATGCCACCACCAGTTGCGACTTTTACGATTGGGCGTATAAAGCCGAAGCCGCCGCCGAAGCCGCGGGTATTGATCTCAGCCAATACCAACACAAAGTGTTTGCCCTACCCCATTACAGCCAGTTAACGCAATGTGGCTGGGCAGGTGTGGGCAACCTCTCATGCGGAGATTCTTGCCGCGCTTGGGTTGCTAGCAGTTGGAGCGGGCTTTATAGCCACGAACTAGGCCACAATCTTTCTATGCATCACGCCGGTACAGACAGCGATAATAATGGTGCTCTAGAAAGTGAATACGGGGATGCTTCGGGCATTATGGGATCTCCTGCTTACTGGAACCAATTTAACGCGCCTCACCAGTCACAAATGGGCTGGCTTGCGGCTTTCCCAGGCAGCACCGCAGATGTAAGCGGTGTAGGCAGCAATAGCTACAGCCTTGGTGCCTTAGAATTAGACCAACGCAGTGAAAACCCCGGTATACAGCTACTGACCCACCCACGAACATCTGGTGGCAATTACTATATTTCTTTCCGTCAAACTATCGGTAGTTATGGTGTTAAAAGCGACTATGCCAACAAAATCAGTGTCCATAGTTTCGCCGGCGGAAGCAATAAAACCCACTTGATTAAAGCACTCGCCATCGGCGAACAATTCTCTGATGCAAATAGCAGTTTTTCTGTGTCCTTCCACGGTATAAACGGTAATTTTGCCGACGTATCTGTTACTTCAAATTTTGATTCCAGCATAAACTGTAGTGCCTCAAACCCTTCGTTGAGCTTGTCACCCGCTAGCCAAAGTGGCCTGCCGGGCGATCAATTCAGCTATACCCTTACTGTAAAAAATAACGACAGCGTCGACTGTGCCAGCAGCAGCTTTAACTTAGCCGCTGCGACGGGTAGCTTGGTTTCGAGCTTGTCTAAAAGCAGCCTTTCACTGGCTCCAGGCGCCTCTGCCAACGCCGTATTAACCATTAACAGCAGCACAACGAACTCTGATGGCAATTATAAATTTACCAGCTCGGTCGTTTCCAGCAAGCACAGTGAAATTTCATCCAGCGGTTCCGTCGCTTTGGATGGCACTGCACCCACTGCTCCGGCAAACCTAAATGGCAGCGCTAAACGCAAAGCGCTTAACCTGAGCTGGTCAGCATCCAGTGATGCGGTGAGTGGTGTGGCGTATTACCGGGTATTTCGTAATGGGCTAGAGGTAGCACAACGCAACACGCCCGATTATTCCGATCGTGATTTGGTGAGTGGCAGCTCTTATAGCTACTATGTCGATGCCGTCGACCATGCAGGCCATATTTCTACCGCCAGCAATACCTTTGCCTATGCAGCGTCTTCTGGTGGTGGTAGTGGCGGTGGTGGAAAAGGTGGTGGTAAGCCGTCTAAAAAATAAGTCTGCTCGCGTCTATTTGCCCCTGCTTACGCAGGGCTTCCACCCACTGCCCCAGCAATGTTAGCTGGGGTAGTTGTTTCTAACATCCCTATTCCCCCGCCTTATTTTTGTGATACCCATCACGCGCTTACAAAACCCTCACCGCAATATCTCTTTTCAGCTAATATGATGATGAACAGCAAGCCCAAGCGCGGCTCCCCCCTTCTACAAGGCGAATTCAACATGAAACGAAATTTTAAATACTCCCTTCCTTTATGTGTTTTTCTAGCAGTCACGGGCTGTGGTGGTAGCGATGGCGGCGGAAGCAGCGTAACGAGCTACAACGGCAGCCAAGAGCAGGCCATTTTATCTGCTGACAACGCCGAACAGCTCACGCGCACGGGTACTGAAGGTGCAATGGAGTCTACCGAGGGAGGCAGTTTACCGTCCTTTCCATCAGCCATAAGCGTAACGAGCAGCAACGAACAAGCTGAGAGCGCTGTTGTCAGTATTCTGCCCCAAATTCTAGCAAACCTTGCTACTAGCAACACACCCAGCGCCTACCAAGAAGAACAAGCCTGCGATGTATCCGGTTCAGTACTTGCCACCGTGGATGACAGCATTGCTAACTCCACCACCGAGACTTTCCCCGAAAGTGGCGGCATGACCATGGATTTTCGTGATTGCCGAAATGATGACAACACCACAATCAATGGCCTCGCGACCATCACGTTCACCGGTGGTGGTGGTTTTACCGCGGTTTATCAAAATTTCACTGTGGCTTATACCGACCCCAACACCCAAGAGGCGGCGGTGGAAACCATCGAAAACCTCACAATGACCTGCGATGCTGCTTTCACCTGCAGCATTCAATCAGACTTTGTCGGCGCCGATGGCAGAACCTATCGAATATCCGATATGACCGTGTCTGGCAACGATACCTCTGGCTGGGATGTTGCCGCCACGGTGTATGACCCTGATCTGGGTTATATCGTGATTGATACAACTGCCAACCTCATGCTCGACTGCCCCAGCGGTGTTCCCAGCAGCGGCGCGTTAAGCATTACCGCTGCAAACAATGTGGTCGCCACGGTGGAGTACACCAGCTGCACAGAATTTGTGATTTGCCTTGAGGGTGTCTGCAATACCGCTACTTGGTAGCTTGTCGTTCATTTCAACTGTAAGCGGGCATACCGATGCCCGCTTACATTAAGCTGATTGGAAGCGTCACTATTCAGCAAACCCTGCCTCTGCTCATATTCACACGCAATCTGAACAGTTACTCTCGCAGGCAAAACCCCTTCCTTTAACGCGTCCTGATCCTCCCCCTGTTTCAAGATAGCTGTCATCATTGCGTAGTAATACACCTCTAATCTTCCTCTCACGCAGATCTGTTTTATCGTCTAGGATGGTTTAATTTAAAGCATCCTAAGGCCAATTTCTGCGACTCCCTGACCTCGGCAATTTGATCTCAATAATCAGGTCTGGGCAATCTACTTTTGAAGAAGAGGATAGTAAGCAATGAAAAAAGTCACCGTGAAAATTCTAGTGAGCAGTGTTGCGCTTGCCGTATCACCCCTGGCATTTTCAGGCACCGATATTTTCTTTACGCCACTAACAGAGTCAGCGTCCGTTGCCACCGTACACGCAGATGCAAGCGGTAAAAAGACCTCTTCCGATGCTGAAATTAACCAGCCCTGGGTAACACCCGCCGGAATCAGCCAAACCAACCTTACCAGCATGTCTGAAATCGAAGCGGATATCGCTCAGTCAGTGGTGCGTGTTCCTGGTATTGGCAACATTGCCTCCATGTGGGACATGATTGCATTTGACCCAAGCGGAAAATTTATTTTTATCCCGCATGAAACACCCATGGGTGCCGGCGTGACCCGTTACGATATTGAAAATGACCAAGCCGTGGTTTTATTTCAAGGTGATGCCAAAGGTATACGTGGCACAAAAGCAGATTGGAGCGCTGATTTTGGTGCCTTTGATCCCGCTACATTCACACCAAACGGCACACTTCTTTTAGGCGAAGAATGGTCAGGCCAGGGCCGTATTATCGAAGTATTAAACCCCATGGCAGCACCATCTGAAATTCAAATTCGCGAATTAAACAGCATTCCAAACGTCTCCCACGAAGGGCTTCGTTTCAGCGCCGACGGCAGCACTCTTTATTTCGTCGATGAGTGGAAGTCTGGCTCACTGTATAAAATCGTATTTTCTGACCCTGCCGATTACTCACAGCCCAGCGAAGTGTTTGTGCTGAAAGTGAAAAAGTTTGAAGGAGATTCCTCCTTGAACTGGGACACTGAAATTAATGAAGGCCAACCCCGCACCGGCGCAGCAAAATGGGCAAAGCTGACCAATAAGCACGGCATTGCTACCACCACTGCTGACCCATTTAAAAATGGCATTTCTGCAACATGTGATAACCCAGATACCTTTGGTGGACGCTGCGCAGCAGACGAAGCAAACGCCACCCCATTTGGTCGCCCTGAAGATATGGAAGTGGGCCACTTGGCCAACGGCAACGAAGTTATTTACTTTGCCGCAACCTCTGAAAGAACCGTTTACGCTGTAGAGGAAACAGGAAAAAGAAATGCAATCGTTCGCGTTTTCGCCAGCGATACCGGCACACCAAAAAACCTGGGCTTCCCAGCCACAACAGGCGTAATGAATTCTCCTGATAACCTTGCGCAAGACGTTAACGGCAATATCTTTATTATTGAAGATGCCCCGAACGGCTCAGAAGTCGGTGGAGATATTTGGTTTGCACGTGATACCAACAACGACGGTGTTGCAGAATCTATTGACCATTTCATGAGCATCAAAACAGATGGTTCAGAAGCAACCGGAATGATCTTCAACCCAACACAGCCTTCACAATTTGTTGTGTCTGTTCAGCACCCTGACAGCACAGCTACCAATGTATACGAAGAAGGTTTTGGCGATGCACTGTGGGAATTTGATATCTCTGGTGTTGTTGCACCCGTAAAGTAAATATCTCTCTATGAAAAATGCGTGGTAGGAAGGCTGTTCTTCCTACCACGCATTATCAATCACGAAGCACCGACCCCGTAGGTTGGGTCGAACGAAGTGATACCCAACAATGTCGAAATGAGCCTTGCCACGTGATGATTATTGATGCCGGTGAATAGCAAAGGGGCTTATATCCAAATAGCGACAAGATTAAATAAAGAGCTAGCGCATAACACCAGCATCATAGTTAACTCAAATCACGAAGCACCCACCCCGTAGGTTGGGTCGAACGAAGTGACACCCAACAATGTCGAAATGAGCCTTGCCACATGATGATTATTCATGTCGTTGAATAGCGAAGAGGGTTTAAATAAAACGCTCACTCATAACACCAGCATCATCATCATCAATAAATTAAGGTTTTCGTAGTGTTTAAAAAATACATGCTGTTTATTATTTCTTTTTTAATTGCCCCCCCTTTAAGCGCAAGCGAAACAACACAAACAAATATCGCTAAAAATTCTCCGCAGCCAGAACTTCTTACCGACTACCAAAACTTAATTAAGGCATTAAAAAATAGTGATTCGGTTATCCCACCTAAACCGATAACGCACCCAGTTAAAGCCATGTATAACCGCGAAGCCATTATTCCCCCCATGTGTTATACAAAAACTGAAGGTAAACATAACCCCTGTTATGTTTGTCATCAAAACCCTATTGAAGGCCGTGAAAACACCATGGGCGATGGCGGCTTACAAGTGGCCTATAGTTTTAGTGATCAGGGCACCGTTAACCACTGGAAAAATCTATTTGAAGATAGAAGTGAACGCATAGCAGAGATCACCGATAAAGAAATTCTTCAGTGGGTACGCGAAGATAATTATTCAGAACTGGCAGGGCGTTTAAAACAAACTGAATTTAAAGGTTGGGTTCCTGATCTTAAAAACCTGCAAGATGGCCCGGTTGCATTTGGAAAAAATGGGCTGGCCAAAGACGGTAGCCATTGGGTTGCGTTTAACTACAAACCTTTCCCCAGCACCTTCTGGCCCACCAACGGCAGTACCGATGATGTAATGATTCGTTTAGGTAAAGATTATCGCAGCGATAGCAGTGGCAATTATTCAGAGCAAATCTACCGAGCTAACCTCGCCATTGTCGAAGCGAACATTAAAAACTTAAAAGAAATTTCCACACAAGACCTTGATGAAAATTTATTACAGGCCGATTTAAATAAAGATGGTGTCATGAATACCATCAACAACATCACTGTCTTAGATAGCTATGTCGGCGCTGCCAAAACCCATTTTTTACAAGCCAGCACTTACCCAGAAAAAACTGAATTTTTACATACGGTGCGATATTTAGATATCGATAACAATGGCGAAGTCACCTTTTCACGCCGTATGAAAGAAGTGCGCTATATGAAAAAGTGGGTAAATTACCCGCTTATTTCATTACGTGAAAATTATCGCGAAGAAGCCTATGCAAAAGACGATGGCTATCTGCCTGGTTATTCTAATCTTCATGATAACGGTTTAGACAATGGTTCGGGTTGGTCAGTACAAGGGTTTATTGAAGATAAAACCGGCCGCTTGAGAACCTACACCTACGAAGAGAATTTTTCTTGTATGGGTTGCCATAGTTCTATTGGTTCGACCATTGATAAAACCTTTTCATTCCCGCGAAAAATAGACGGTGCTTTAGGTTGGGCTTACCTTAATCTCAGGGGAATGCCTGACGCGCCCAATATGGGCGAACAAAAAGGCGAGATTCTTACGTATCTCGAACGTGCAGCAGGAGGCAGTGAATTCCGTAACAACCCTGAAATGAAAAAACGCTGGTTTAAAAATAACGGCCAAATCAACACCAAAAAAGTACAGCATGCGAAAGATGTTTATACACTGATAACACCCTCAAAAAAGCGCGCTTTATTATTGAATAAATCCTACCGGGTGATTGTTGAAGATCAAGATTATATTTTCGGGCGCGATGCATCCGCTCGACCACCCATTAATGTGTATAAAGATATTGATAATAAAACCGCACCCACTTTGCCGAAAGAGATCTTTTACAAATGGGATATTCGATTAGATTGGTCGCAACAATAAGCTCCGGTAAATTTTCACCTCTGCACATAAGACTTGGATTCAACTAATAAGTGCTCAAGTTTCGCGCTTAAAAATGGCAGAAACTATCCTGCATGTTGGGTTCGACTGCATGAAGCCGTTGCCAAGAACGCAGTCAAACTCAACATTTTTCCACACAACGACCCTATGCCATCATGCTCACCCTCTACATTCGCTCTTGACCCGCTCCCTGCTTTAAAATACCTTACAGCTCTTCAAACTCAGCGAGTGGCAACCCCATGGCAAAATCTTTGCAAGAACAGTTAATGAAAGCCGGCTTGGTGGATAAAAAAAAGGCTAATTCTCTCAAAAAAGCGCATCAACACGCTAAAAGAACCAATTCACCCGAAGTAGACGAAGCCAGCAGGCTCGCAAAGCAAGTCCAGAAAGAAAAAGCCGAACGCGATAAAGCCTTGAGCCAGCAAAGAAATGAGCAAATTGCACAAAAAGAAGTTCTTGCCCAAATTAAACAGCTGATTCAAAGCAATCAAATTGACCACGCCAAAGGCGATATCGCGTATCAATTCAGCGACGGTAAAACCATCAAAAAACTCTATGTGAATGCCACTCTGCAATCACAACTGGTGAACGGTATTATTGCGATTGCCCGTTTAAAAGAGAGCTATGCGCTGGTGCCCAAAAAAGTGGCTGAAAAAATCTCCCAGCGTGACGCCAGTTTTATCGTAGTATTAAATACCGGCAATGAAGAGCACATCGCAGAAGATGACCCTTACGCAGACTTTCAAATTCCTGATGATTTAATGTGGTAAGCCACTGGGCGAATGTTAGGCATTCCTGTTAAATACAGATTAATCCCTTGAAAGCAAAACAAGCGCGACTTGATCGTTTTATTCGACGCCAGCTCAACCTCCCCCAGCGGGATGTCCAACTCCTGCTGGCGCGTGGTCAAGTATGCGTGGATAAAAACGTGGTTAATAATGGCCAAATGATCATTAACGAGTTTTCACATATCGTCGTGAATGATCAAGTTCTACAGGCTCTCACGCCGAAGTATGTGATGCTGAATAAACCCAAGGGGGTGGTCAGCGCCACCAAAGACCCCCAGCACAAAACCGTTGTAGACTTACTCGGCCCAGGGGATCACGCTGATTTACACATCGCCGGTCGTTTAGATTTTAATTCCACGGGCCTGTTATTACTCACCAACGATGGCCGTTGGTCACGTTATCTCGCCTCGCCCGAAAATAATATCAGCAAGCGCTACCGAGTTACCGTAGAAAAACCGCTCAACGAAGACTATGTTAATGCTTTTTCTGAAGGTTTGTTTTTCGCATACGAAGGCATTACTACGCGCCCCGCAAAACTTGAAATAATCAATGATTATGAAGCCGAGATAAACTTAACAGAAGGGCGCTATCATCAAATCAAGCGCATGTTTGGACGCTTTCAAAACAAGGTGCTTGCTCTGCACCGGCTTGCCATTGGCCCGCTTGCTTTAGATACAAACTTGGCCGAAGAACAACATCGGGCGCTATCAGAGCAGGAAGTGGCAAACATGCTTCACCACTCTGAATAGTTACGGGGTTCAATACAGCACTTGCGCAGAGTGTTGGGTTTCACTTCGTTCAACCCAACCTACAGAATAGTTCGTGCATTTGAACCCCGAAACTCAAGCTTTAACTACCTATGCGGCACTATGACGCCTTGAACGCCCGCCATTGCCATTGCTGCTAGGGCGTCTATTCGCGTTATTACCCTGAGGGCGTGGTTTACGTTGCTGGCGACCATTCTGAATTGGCTCTGCCTTAATTTTTGGATCAGGTGCATACCCATCAATCGTCACTTTCGGAATGTCACGTTTCATCAAACGCTCAATGTCGCGCAACAGTCTCAGCTCATCGACACAGACTAAAGACATGGCTTCCCCTTCGTTGCCAGCGCGCCCGGTGCGACCAATACGATGCACATAATCTTCTGCAATATTCGGTAATTCGTAGTTCACCACGTGCGGAAGCTGATCAATATCAAGACCACGGGCAGCAATATCGGTTGCCACTAAAACCCGCACTTTATTTTCCTTAAATTCCGATAACGCTCTGGTTCGCGCACCTTGGCTTTTGTTGCCGTGAATCGCTGCTGCGGTGATGCCATCTTTACCTAGTTGCTCAGTAAGACGATTCGCACCATGCTTGGTGCGGGTAAATACCAATACCTGATGCCAATTGTTGCTCCCGATAAGGAAAGACAAGAGCTCACGTTTTCGAGCCTTATCAACCGGATGAACCACCTGCTCAACCCGCTCAGAAGCCGTATTACGACCACCCACTTCGACCAAAATGGGGTCATTCATCAAGCCGTTAGCCAGCTTTTTTATATCATCTGAAAATGTCGCAGAAAACAGCAGTGTTTGTTTGTTTTTGGGTAAGAGAGCCAGCAATTTTTTAATGTCGTTAATAAAGCCCATATCGAGCATACGGTCGGCCTCATCCAACACGAGAATATCCACATTACGCAAATCAACCGTGCGTTGTTGTGCGTGATCCAACAAACGACCCGGTGTGGCTACCAGAATATCCACCCCTCTGCGTAGTTTTTCGATTTGTGGATTGATCTTTACGCCGCCAAAAATAACCGCCGTTTTAAGAGGCAAATGCTTGCCATACGTTTCAACGCTTTCTGCCACCTGAGCCGCTAGCTCACGGGTAGGCGTTAAAACCAAAGCGCGAACAGGGCGCTTACCACTTTTTCCAGTTTGTTCTGATTCCATTAAACGCTGCAACAGTGGCAGGGTAAAACCTGCAGTTTTACCTGTTCCCGTTTGCGCACCACCCATTAAATCGCGACCTTCAAGTATCGCGGGAATAGCTTGTTGCTGAATAGGCGTAGGAGTGCTGTAACCGCTGTCCGAAACGGCACGCAGCAGTTCGGCCCGAAGACCGAGGGATTCAAATGACATGTAAGACCCTTTAAGGGTTAGGTTACCGCCTGCTCACACCATTTTGGCGTGCACAGTCCAGGAGGGAACAGATTGATTTGCAAGGGAAAGAACCCCAGCGGATAGCACGGACTGAAGCGTGCTGAAAAAGATGGCGCACTATAACAGTTCGTAAAATGAAATGCGATTGCAAAGATGTAACGAAGATTCCTCGATACTTGCACCTGTGACAATATACACAGTTATGTGTATTTGAGCATGATCGAACCATACAACCCAAAGAGACACTAAACGTCTTAACCATTATAACTCACGTTTTAAAGGTCATATTTACAAGAATAGTCGATGCAAATCCATGAGATTAAACGGCTTCTTTTATCAAAAACAGCCGTAACTACTCAGCGAACTCTGCAACTGTTTAGATTGCATTCAAATTTGAGGACACGCTGAATCGTTACCCCAAACCCATCTTTAGAGAACTCTGCAGCCTCAACTGCTACACTGCCGCGACATTCTCCATACAGGCCCGCCCAGTGACTTCTACCGACTTCTCGTCCCTACCTCTCTCCGAACACATGCTCAGCAATTTGGAATCCCTTGGTTATACCGAAATGACCGCCATTCAAGCACAAAGCCTGCCCCATATTCTCGCGGGCGATGATGTCATTGCTAAAGCACGAACCGGCAGCGGTAAAACCGCCGCCTTTGGTATCGGCCTGCTCAACCCACTTAACCCGCGTTACTTTGGTTGCCAAGCGCTGGTTTTGTGCCCTACCCGCGAACTGGCCGACCAAGTTGCGAAGGAAATTCGTCGCCTTGCCCGCAGCGCAGACAATACCAAAGTGCTGACCTTGTGTGGCGGCGCGCCTATTGGCCCTCAAATTGGCTCCCTCGAATACGGCGCACACATCATTGTGGGCACACCAGGCCGCATTCTGAAACATCTCG
>JAESUE010000077.1 GCA_016763235.1 Pseudomonadales bacterium | reverse complement strand
TACCCGGAAATTCACCCCGATTCCAGCAGTGTTGAAGCAGACCTTGAGTATTTTAAGAAAAAAGTTGATGCGGGCGCCAGTAGTGCGATAACGCAATATTTTTATAATGCCGATGCCTATTTCTACTATTTAGATCGTGCGCAGAAATCCGGGATTGATATTCCTATCTACCCCGGCATTATGCCCATCACCAATTTCGAGAACTTAAAGCGCTTTTCTGCTATGTGTGGGGCTGAAATCCCCCGCTGGATGGTAAAACAGTTAGAGTCTTACGGCGATGATCTCGAAAGCGTCAAAGCCTTTGGTTTAGAGGTGGTGACAGATTTATGTGAAACCTTGCTGGAAGGTGGTGCTCCTGGTATGCATTTTTATACCATGAATCAAGTTGAGCCTACCTTGTCGATTTGGGATAACCTGGGTTTAGAAAATAGCTCGGAATAACATTATTAACTGCTGGGGGATTGCCTTGCTGGTGATCTGCTCCGGCAGTTTGAGGCAGAAATGTTTGTTTACTAAAACGCTTAGAAGCGCTTGCTGTAATGGCAGGCGACTGAATAAAAGTTATTTTTGCAAGAGAAGTTTTTTCTTCTAAGGGCAATATTTTTTAACGTGATCGTGTAGTTTTTTGTTATAAGATTTCCGTTGTTCATCATCTAAATAAGTACGCTCCCCATCGGGAGCTTCGTGGAAAATACGATTGTATCTTGCATTGTGCTTCACATTATTTTTTGCTCGTAGGCATCTAAGTTCTTTTTGTTTTTTCTGCTCTATCCTTTTTGCTTTATCTTCTTTGCGCATTTTTGAAGCTTGCTGCATGTCACGCAATAGATCGGCTTGCCTTGCTTTGCGCCTCCTCACAGTCTGATCAGTATTACCTACGGGATTGCTCTCTATAATTGTGAGTGGCTTGACGTCAATCTTCGTCTGGTTTGCAGGAGGGGTGTCGCTAAAGTGCATGCGTCCACTTTCATCCTTCCAAGAATAAGCACCAGAGTGGCCGACTGTTGAAAAACCAAAGAAAAGGATCGCAATAAATAGAATGTGGTGCTTTTTGAATGAGAGAGACAGAGGTTTTGGCATAAAAAAGTGAAATAGGGTTAGATTTATTGAGTCGATATTATAAATATAGCCCAATTTGCGGCAGTCGAATATCGAGTGATAGTAAGCGGGTGGCTACACCCTCAGTGACAGTGGTTCTCCGTGTGCTACTTTCTTGCTCCCTCTTGCCCTCACGAAAAACCCCTATTTTTAGAGTTGCCCTTTATTACATTTCAGATAAGAAGAGTCTGATTTTCTTTAATGTCCATTCCGGCGCATCAATGGCCAAATCATGCCCAGCTTGGTGATGGGTTTTTAGTCTGGCCCCTAGGAAATTAGCAATTCTTGATGAGCATGCTGGGTTTACGATATGGTCATTTTCACTATTTAATACGAGGCAAGGTGCGGCACATTTTTTTATTTTGAATGCCCGTGCTGCGAGCAGTTGCCGCAAAAATGTCGAACGATTAATGGGGCTTTTTGCTGCAATATTAATCCAAGACTGGATAAGGGGTTGATCTTTATGCCTGAGGTTGGATGTAAGGCCTAGAATACGTTTTTCGCGCAAAGCATCATCAGTCGTCATAAAACAACGTAAAAATACGGGCAGTGCTCGGGGGTTTAATCGATGCCAGAATGGCGATAGCTTGGAGCTGGGGTTCATGAGTACAACATGGCTAAAAGTTTTGGGGTGTAGCTCGCACCATTTGGCAGCGACCATTCCACCCAGTGATAATCCGATAACGACCCACTCTCCATCTTGAAGTACGGGTGCTAATTTGTTGCTCAGAAATTCGACATTTTCCTCAATGGTTAGCGGGGTTTTCTCCGTGCTTTCATGTCCTAGTCCAGGTAGATCTGGCGTTAGAATGGTGCTTTCAGGGAATGCTTGTTGAAATAGGGTTTTGAATTTTCCCCAGTGATCTGAATGTCTGATTAAGCCTCTGAGTAATATAAAGTTCATTTGTCGTTCTCCCAGAATGTGTAATTCGCACAGGCGTGAAGCAAAAAATCAAAGAGATGGTAATGTCGACGCATGGTTCGCTCATAACGGTGGCGTTTGACTGGATTAAACATGCCCCCCTTGCCAAGCAGTTGTATGGGGTTTTTTTTCACCCATCGCCATGATCCTAGTTCCAATGTTAAGGGGATCAGCGTGGGGGGCGTGCCATGAGCATGACGCCTTTGGTTTTCGAGCGTAATGAAATCCCACAGGTCTCCATGAATGCCGTAGCTGTCGGCTTGAGACTCGGTCTTGTAGACATGATAAGGAAAGGTTTCAGAAAATGCGTGATACATGCGTGCAAACTGGTCAAAATCAGGAAAATCTTTGTTGTAACAACCATAGGGATACCATAGGCGATCATGCAAACCAAAACCGGAGTGTACATCTAGGCTAAGTACAAACGGGGACTGATCTGTAAAACGCTGACAAAACTGAACCAACGCCTTGGATTCAAGTTCCATTTCATCTCCCTGGCGACCTCGATACCAAGGTAGGTGAGAAGAAATTCTATGTCCAGAAACAGGAAAATGGATGTTTTCCTGGGCATCCTGTGGCGCATTGCGCATTAAATCAACACCATTAAGGTTTGATCTGCGATGAAGCAGCATGCCGCCGGGATTTACAATTGGAATGGATATGATGGTGACTTCGTTTAACAAGGTTTGATAATTTTTATCCCATTTAAGCCGGTTTACAAGGCCGTGTAAAAATGCCAGTACGGCTTGTGAGCCTACTTTTTCTAATCCATGAATGCCGCCAATTAAGGCGAGTACTGGTAGACCGGGACGAGAGCTTCCTATCGTTAGCCCCCAGACTGGAAGCTCGGTAATGCCGACAGGTACTTGCGCCAGTTGTTCTGCCTTGATAAGCGAGGGGTTGTTTTTGATCAGTAATTCAAGTTTTTCAAGCTCGTAAAAGCTTTTCATTAGGTGAGCGCTCTAATTCTTTCTGTTTAATTGGTGCTCAATGATAGAATAAAGGTGGGCTAAGGTGCGGTTTCTATTGCTTGTTTTCATAAAAAATTCATAATATCAAATAACTATAAAATCACGTCACGAGTAATACTTTTTATAAATACATATTAAAACAGGCATGATTTCTATTATATTGTTTGGGCGGTATGCCTGGCGCAGGTTAGCCATAACGTTTTCGAAATCTTTTTAAGTGTCTTATGGCGGTTTTTTGGTATACCTCTTTGGGTGTTTGTTTTTACTAGTCGCGCACAAGCCTAATAACCAAGAGCGCGGCAGATATTTCTGAATATTATAAGCAGCGCTTATTAGTTACAAAGATACTAAAAAATATTGCCCATAATTAAGGGGCTAGCATTTATTTCGTGGTGTAAATATTGCGAGATGCACTTTGGCATATGGGGCTATTTAATCCAACGATTCAATGACGTTGTAATTGATTGTTATGATTGTGCGTGGTTTAGAGCTGTATGAGTGGTTCGTTCAACGACAAGGTTTCAATATGAATGATTGCGAGGCTTCCATAGCCAATGATCCGCAGCTAATTTCAGATTTCGTAGATGCGACATCTGCTGCTGTAATGGTCTACAACATTTGTTCCAATACGCACATTCTTGATGTTTCAAATGGAATTAGGGTATTCGGCTACGAACCTTCTGACTTTTCAGAGCAGAAGATAACACTTCAAGATTTTCTTCATTATGATGACTACATCGGCGTTGTTAGCGAGTTAAAGAGAGCAAGATCTAACAAACAATCTTACGTAGTTCAAACATTTAGAGTGTATGACGCTCATAAGAATATTCATTGGATAAGCTGTTGGACCATAATAGAAAACGATGATAAAAATATTCCATATGAGTTTAAAAGTATTTTAGTGGATGTGACAAAGCTAAAACTCTCTGAGCAACAGTTTAAGATTCAGGAAGCTGATTATCAGAGGATTATTGCAAATTCAGGCTCTGACTATTTTTTTTACATTCATAATGCAGAAGGCGTGTTTACCTACCTTAGCCCAACTATTAAGGATATGCTGGGTTATTCAGTTGATGAATTTTTAAGTCATTATGAAACCTATCTCACTGACAACCCGATTAACAGTCTCGTTGAGCTGCATACCGAAGAGGCCCTAAAGGGGAATAAACAAGCGCCATATCAAATTGAGGTTCGCCATGATAGTGGTGACAATGTTCGCCTTGAGGTTACCGAGGTGCCTGTTTATGATAATTCGCGCCATGTGACCTATATCGTTGGAATTGCACACGATATAACCACTCTTATAAAGCAGCAACATTTATTGGAGAGAAATCAAGAGCGGTTAAAAGCGATTCTTGATGGTTTGTCGGATAGCGTTATCATTGTCGATGAAAATAATAAAATCCTGAGTATTAATAGAGCCGCTGAAAAGCTATTTTCTTATAGTAATAAAGAGGTAAGTAATTTCCAGATTAGCCAAATAATTTACCAGCTGAAAATAAATGGAAAGCCGGTTGATGCAGCCTTGTACCAGGGCAGCATCATTGATTTATGCGATAAAATTATCGCGACAGGAAGCGCTATCGAAGCCAGCGCATATACAAAAGATAAGATAGCCATCACCCTCAGACTTAATGTTTCTGCTCTTCCGGGTAGCAATAAGCAATATATTCTTTCGTGTTCTGACATCACTCAAGAGAAGTCCCAGGAGTTACAGCTTCAACGAGCGCAAAAAATGGACGCTTTAGGAAAAATGACCGGTGGGATTTGCCATGATTTTAATAATATACTGGGGATAATATCGGGTTATGCGAGTTTGTTGGAATCAGCAGATAGGAATGACGGTCAGTGTGAAAATTATATATCGCAAATCCTTAAGGCCAGCGAGCGTGGCGCAGATCTAAGCCGAAAACTATTGTCTTTTTCAGGGAAAAAAATAAATGATTCACAAGTAGTTTGTGTTAATGAGCTCTTGGAGCAAGATGAGCAAATGTTGTCGCGCGTTCTGACGCCACTTGTTAACATTGAAATGGATCTGGAAAGTGATCTATGGCCGGTGTTTGTAAATAGCAGTGATCTTGAAGATGCCATTTTAAATATGTGTATCAATGCTGGGCATGCAATGCTTGGAGGTGGTTCTCTCTTAATCCTCACGCGAAACGTTTTATTGACAGAGGCAGAGGCATTTTCACTGGACATAAATGCGGGTAATTACGTTCTCTTAAGTATTAAAGATTCAGGAATGGGAATGGACGAAAATACGCTAAGTAGTGTGTTCGACCCATTTTTTTCTACAAAAGAAGAGGGGACAGGCCTAGGATTAAGCCAGACATATAATTTTGTTAGGGGGGCAGAGGGGGGGATTACAGTAACATCGGAGGTGAATAATGGAACTGAGTTTCTGATTTACTCGCCAAGAGATTATCGTAAAAAAGAAGAGCATTCTTTACCAGAAAATCATATGCTCGTACCATTTAAAACTAACGCAGCGTATATTCTCGTGGTCGATGACGAACCTGCATTAAGAGATATCAGAAGCAGGCAATTATCCAAATATGGACATGTGGTTTATAGCGCAGGGAATGGCCTTGAGGCCTTGAAAATTCTTGCCTCTAAACGGGTTGAAATCGTTATTTCAGATATCGTAATGCCAGAAATGGATGGCTGGGATCTCTCTAGGGCCGTTAAGGACTCCTACCCTGATGTCATTATGCAGCTTGTCACCGGCTACGGTGAGGGGTTTGAACGTAATCAACGTAATCTCGATAGAGGGTTGTTATCCACAGTATTGCACAAGCCATTGAGTGAGAAAGCCTTAAAAGAACGCGTTGAAAACCTGCTTTATATTAAAAGTCTGAGTTGTAAAAAAGCACCGCGTGTAATTCAAGAATAGCGTGATTTAGAGGCAAGGCCAGCCTTAGGGTAGTCTTGAGAAAGTTTCGATGAAACAGTGCCCTGTTTGTCTATGTCGGATAGAAAATTTGAGATTAAATCGGTATCTACGTGATCCATAACAACAATTTTCCACCACAGTGGGCTTTCGTGGCAGTTTGGTACTAAGTGATATTTTTGTGTAATTGATTCAGATATATGGGCTGAATCAATCGTTACTATATTCATATGAGGGTCGCGAAAATATCGAACCTGCAGGGCGTTTAGCCCGTCGCAAAGGGTATTCGTGCGTTCCCATATATCGTGGCAAAATTCTATCCCCCCTTCTGAGCCATATGCTCTAAGTATCATCCATACAGAAATTGCATTTGCCCCAGATCTGCTGCCGGATAAAGTGCAATCTTGCCCTTTTACGTAGCTCGCCCCTTTGGTTAATACACCCTCTATAAACCCTTTTCGGGATAAATATATCCCCGTGCCATAAGGTGCCTGTAACATCTTATGTGCATCCAGGGTGAACGAGACAATATGTGGGTTAGAGAAATTTAATTTGTTTTCAAAATTT
>JAESUE010000076.1 GCA_016763235.1 Pseudomonadales bacterium | reverse complement strand
TAATCGCACCCAAAGCATAATTTTCCTTAATACGTTTACGTGCTCGTTCACCAAATAACTGTCGTTCGTTAGCAGATAAAATGAGTAGTGATTCAATTCCTGCAGTAAGAGCAATTTTATCTCGCGGCTTAACGATCACGCCGCAATCGCCTAAAATTAACGCACTGTCTCCTACATCAGTTGCTACACAAGGAAGCTTTGCTGACACTGCCTCACCTAGCACATTAGGGAATGCCTCTGACCATGAGCTCTGGCAAAAAATGTCCATGCTACTCATTAACGCAGCCACATCACCACGTTCACCAAGCAGATGAAACCTATTTGTCAGTGTTGTTGAGATTTGTTTCTCTAGGTTTTTATTGTCAAAAGTGACATCTCGACCAATCAGCATAAAGTGGACATTGTTGTGACGTAGTCCTAAATCGATAGCTGAATTTAAAAATAAAGGGTGGTCTTTCATCGGATGTAAGCGTGCCACATGACCGACTATCAAGACATCGGGTTGAATATCCAATTCAGCACGCACTCTTTGTCGTTCAATATCTGAAAAGCAAAACCTTTCAAGGTCGATCCCGTTAGGAATTACTTGTCCATTATTAGCGTAAAAACCGAATTGTTCATGTTGTTGCCGTGAAAGATGACTGTTATACAATATTGTGTCTGGTGACTTTGATAGAAACCTAGTTGCCCGAATTACTAGTTGCGTTAACCATTTTTCATTCTCAATTTGATATAAAGATTGACGAACATTCCAAACCAATGCAGTTTTGTTCGATATCAGGAAGCGGGAAAATGTCGCCGCCAAGTTTCCGTGATACATCCAGCCTTGGATTAAGTCGGGTTGTAATTTATGGATAGTTCGGTGCAACTTAATTACTCCCGTCAAAGTTAGTTTACCGACGGGCATATCCAAAGCAATTACAGGCACACCTAATGACTCAATTAGAGCGCCGATTGTGCCTATACTACTCAGTGAAATAACGTAGTTATCAAAATTTTCGGTTAATCCGCCTTGCAATAGATTATACAATGCTCGCTCTGCGCCGCCTATCGAGAGCCCGGTTATAACGTGGATTACATTCAACTAAATTTCTCTACTGTTTTAATTATCAGAAGGTGGGATGAAAATAATTGCCCGAGGGTTTCTATTATTGTTGAAGGCATAGAATGCTGACTTTTTAATACGGTGCCATCGATGGGAATATACTATAAAAACGCCGAAAATAAGCCAAATTAACCGAGCAGAGTAACCCTGAAAAAGAAAGGGTTCTTTTAGCTCAGCGATGATCAACAGTATAAATACTGAAATAAAGAAAGACTTTGAATTTGCATCAGCGCCGGTCTCCCACAGCGTATGCATTAGTATAAAAGATACTCCAAGGTACACAAGAACGGTAGCCGGGAACCCTAACGCTGTAAATGTCTTCATGTACCCAGAATCAGTTTCTTTTCCATCAAGAAATGCACCCGAATAGTTCCCGATTCCTAAAATAAAGTCTATTGTCTGATCAGGCAGAGAATAGAAAGACATAATTGTGTTGACGGTACCTTCATTTTTTACTCCTTCAAACCCACCTAAAAGGAAACCAATTGCATATTCGTAAATATTTTCTGGCAACCAATATACCAAAAAAAAAGGAAACACGCTTACAATAATAGAAATTATTATAAGACTTGAATGCTTCTCACGTTCAAATATCCGCGCCTGCCTAAGTTAGCTGAAAATGTTATAAGTAGAACCCCGATGGCGGCCAGAACGAGACCGGTTCGTCCGATCACAAGAATTGAAGAAATCATGCAGCTGACCATTATCACAAGTCTAAAAACACCAAACCTTTTTTCATTAAACAACCATAGTGCACTTATGATACCCACTGCATGAAGTACTGATAGGGATGCGCCCCCGGCTGATGCGACGCCTCGAAATCGAAAGGAATGAGTTTTGTAATTAATATTCATAGGTTCATCGTAGTATAGAAATGATTCAACAAATAGTTTGAATGGCTGAAAAGAGAATTCAAATAAAATAATTATAGAATTTATAAAAATTAAATAGGCCAAACTTAAAATTATTGTTTCAAGTGCATTATGAAATGAAACGCTATTTCTTTTAAAATGCCGCCCTACAAGAACACCGCAGAAAGAATACAACAAAACTTTTAACATCAATATTGAGAATGTGTAATCAAAAAAAATATTATGTGTTACTAGACCGATAAAATTGATTGTTATGACAAAAAAAATACAAAGTGCAAATAGCGCTAGCTTACGAGGTATAGCCAGGTCGAAAAACAGTTTCCAGTTACTCACAAAGAGAGACAGTATTGCGATAAATCCAATAGGAAGTTTGTATGGGCCTAGCGACAAGTATGGGTTAAGTATGAATAAGGTCAAAAAAGACAGTGTCAAAGAATTGTAGTACCAACTATTTTTTTTGTTTAAAGTAAACGCGCCATTCATTAGATCTTCCCTTGTCACTGTATTATTGTTAATACATTGGCGGCTCGCTTGAACCAGGTGTACCGCTCTCTCAGTTCTTCGAGTGCGTTCGAGGCCAGCCGCTCCCGGAGAGCTGTGTCTTTCTCGAGGCGATCTAAAGCTATCCCCCATTGGGCTATGTCGGTTGGTGGAGCTAGAAGTGCATTAAAATTATCGGTCAATACCTCCATTAAGACATGTAGATTAGAGGATATGATTGGCCGGCCAGAGGCCATATATTCAAACATTTTCAAAGGAGATGTGTAAGCTGCGATATTACCGCCTTTAGATGTTTCGATTTTATTTAGAGCTGGCATCAATAGAACATCAAATGTGCGCAAAATGGCCGGCACCTCAGATGGATCTATGCGGCCGTGAAACTCAATATTTTTTGGTGACTTCTTCATCCAGATATCAATTTCTCTGGATGTTCCACCTACGATTTTGTAACGGTGCATTGGCCTCTCTTTAGCCAGCTCAATTACACCTTCTACGCCTTTTCCCGCGTATAAGGAGCCGACATAACCAACGCTCAAACCTTTATCGAAATTTGTTCGAGCTTTTGTGTATCCAGGAACAAAACAATCTTTGGAAGTTTTTGCGCCATCGTGTGCAACCAAAATATCTTCGTCGCGCAACATGCTAAATTCGCGAATGTAATCTCTTTTAAGTGCGTCGGAAATCACAACGAGCCGTTGGAAATTAGTTTTCCGAAATAATTTGGTTTCGACAAATTTACGTAACCGTCCCTTCGGTAAATCATGCGCCTCATATATAAACGGTTTGTTAAAGATGGCTGAAAAAAAAAGCGAGTGGGGGCATCGGGCAAAAAGGAGTTTGGGGCCTAGCCTGAAGCATGTGAGTGCGGAAAAAAAACCATAAATTAGGCTGCCCACTACGGGTGCGGTTGGGCGAACGCAAAATCTGATGGTAAAGTTCTTTGATACACCATATTGGCTATATACATCATCAATGGAATTGAAGCTACCGCGATTAGCGATAAGGGTCACCTGATGGCCATGTTGAGAAAGTGCCTCAGCCATTAACATGACGTGTATGGAATTGGCTTCCAGTGAAGGAATTGTAGAACTGGAGAAATAGACAATAGTTTTTGGCATACAATCTTATTAAGGGTACACTTAAATTGAGAGAAACGTCCTGAGTAAACGGTAAATCATCATCGAGGCAATTAAACAATGGGTTACTTATGAATACAAAATATTTTAAATTCAGAGGCTGATTTTATATAACTCTTTCAAGATTTTTTCCTGTTGTGTTCTAGAATCACCAAGCACCCCTTTTTTCCATGTGTGCATTGGAATGCTGAATCCCTTTTTTTTTCGGGTAATAATTTGGTCTGGCAATATTTCTCTAAAAGACTTCTTCATGATACCCTTTAGCTTACCATTATGTAGTCTGATATCTTGTGGCAGCGAAAAGGCGAATTCAATAACATCTTTGGATAAAAATGGTACTCTACATTCCAAGGATACAGCCATGCTTGCTCTATCAACTTTTGTAAGTACGTCATCATGTAAAAAAGTATGAAAGTCCAAGTATTGTAACCTAGTATAGGTTTCCATAGTTTCATCATAATATTTTCGAAAATACCAGTAATCGTCGTAATTATTTGGAATGTGTAACATTTTTTTATAAAGCTTCTTTTCTTCTTTTAGAAGCCCGCCCATCAATTTTGTGTATAACTCAAGGTCATCAAGTAATAAAAATTCCAGCCTATTGGCGATTCGGGCTAACCCTCCCCCGCCGTTCTTGATAATTTGAAGTAAAGGTCTAAGAAATGAGAGTGGCCTTAGCTGAAATTTTTTATACTGTATAAAGCTCTATACCAATTGTAACCGCCGAAAAGCTCATCACCACCGTCTCCCGTCAAGACAACGGTGACATTTTCTTTTGCATAAGCTGACACCACGTAAGTGGGGAAACAAGAGCTGTCGGCAAAGGGCTCGTCATACCATTTCTTGATATTTGGGAATAGCTGAATCACTTCGGGTTCGTTCAATGTTTTCACATGGTGGTTGGTTGTATATTTTTCTGCAACCAATTTTGCAAAGTATGTCTCGTCATGATTTTTGTCCGAGAAACCAATAGAAAACGTGTTAATGTCGCTATGACACTTGGCCGCAAGGCTAACGATTGTGCTTGAATCTAACCCGCCGCTCAAGAAAAAACCTACGGGAACATCGGAAATCATTTGCTCCTGGATCGATTTATTCAGCAATTGGTATAATTCTGTTTCAGCTCGATCGATCGTAATTTCTTGTTCTGTTGTCTTAAGGCTCCAATAACATTCTTTTTTTATGGCGTTGGATGTGGGGTCAATTTCTAGGTAGTGAGCTGGCTCCAATTTAAATACATTTTCATACATTGTTTTGGGTGTCGGGATATATCTGTATGTCAAAAAATCGTATACGGATGTATTGTCAATTTTCAAATTATCATAGTATTTCTCGATAGCTTTTAGTTCTGAAGACCAACATATCTGACCATCGATATTGGAATAATAGAGGGGTTTTATGCCAACTCTATCTTTTGCTAAATATGTACGATTTTTTGAAATGTCATATATAGAAATTGCGTACATCCCGTCAATTTTTTCTAGTAACTTGTCAATCCCCCATTCAATATATCCAAAAAGAATCACCTCGGAGTCTGAATCGCACTTAAACTGATGTTTGGATTCCAATTCCTTTCTTATTTTCAAAAAATTGTAAATCTCACCATTTACAGTAATTATCACGTCTTTATCAGGTGAAACCATGGGTTGTTTGCCATGATCAGATAAATCAAGAATGCTTAATCTATGGTGGCCCATATACACGCTATCATCGTGAAACTCGTGCCATTGATCAGGGCCGCGGTGCTCGAGAGAATGTAATGATATTCTCGCTTTTTCTATATTGGATTTATCGAAACTGGTACAACCGAAAATACCACACATCTATTTCACTCTTGCCACTACAACTTGATTGTACTTTAGAGCCTTGAATGCTAAAGCTCTCCTAATTATTTCGTTGAAAAATATCATATTTATCTTCATTTTTATTGGATATTGAACAAAATGGTCCAACACTTCAAACCCCCTGCTGTCCAAATACCTTTCAAATTCGTCAAAATTCCACTCTCTTATATGATGTTTGTTTGGGCTATTATTGCAGTGTTTCCCTCTGAAAGCATTTCGTTCAGGTGTTGATATAATAAGAACCCCATTTTCTTCCATTTTTGTTTTAATGTACTCGAGTAGTAAGTCAGGATCGGTCAAATGTTCAATAACATCTGAACATAGTACCAATTTGGCTTCTATGTTTTCAGATAGGTTTGGTTTTTCGAAGTCATCTGCATACCATTCACCGAATGTGTGCGTATTTTTGCAATAAGAAATTGGGTCGTCTTGATCTATACCTATTATTTCTAGGTATGGATTTTTGTTATGTACATACTCTAGTTTTCTGCCCACACCGCATCCAATATCGATGAACTTATCTATATTGTTTATGCGAATATACGAGCATAAAAATTTATAGACTGGAAATTGATAAATGTCGGCTGCCAAACTCCTTTTCCTATTCCAATACGCCTCACTATTCACCTTGTCGTTTGTAATATTTAGTTCATTTATTTTGTAATCACGTTTTATATGGTAACTATCCACTGGAAAACCCTTTTTTAACCGACTTTAATGTTAGTTTTGTTAGTAACAGATAATATGCGACATAAGATATTGCTGCTCCTATCATTTTGAGCTCTATCGTCAAAAATATTAGGATTGGTATATAAACAAGCGTTGTATATAACTGGTTATAAAAGGCTTCTCTTGCAAAACCGAACGCATGTTGCATAGGGTATAAGGGTAGTGTGACGACGGCAACAAAGTTGGCAAAAAAATAGATTAGTATTATTCCGTATGCCGATAAAAACTCTTGACCAAACACTAGAACTATCGCGAATTCCCCGAGAACTAAGAATGAAAGATAAAAAACAAATCCGACCCCGCAGGCGTAAAGCGATATTTGTTTCGCGATTTTTTTTGCCTCAAGTTTGTTTCCGCTCGCTAATAGCGCCGCGAGCTCTGGATAAATTGCTTGATAAATTGGATCTCCTAACTTGGCTATGAAATTTGAGATTTCTTTCGCTGTTCGGTATAAGCCAACTATTTCCGCCGAATACAGTTTTCCAAGGATTATTATGTCTAACTGTCTTGAAATCATTCTCACAGCCACATCGAAATTATTGTAAATAATAAATGAAAGAATGCCTAGTTCGTTTAGCAACTTTCGGTCAATTCTTTCTTTTACTATTTCAGCGAATTTAATATCATTTTTTAAAAGAATTTTTTTTGTGTATAAGAATATCAACAGAGTTCCAATGGACTTGGAAAGAATCGTTGCATATATAAAATTTTCAAACGTTGGTGCATATAGAGCTGTGCCTCCAAATAAAACTGTTTTTGTTGAAGCGGTATACACCGTGATTTTAGCCTGTATTTTATATTCATCGAATAGCCGAAAAACACCGGTAGAGATATTGAAAATATTTAGCGCTATAGAAAATGCCAGCACTGAAAGAAAACTGGAATACTCAGCTGGAATGTTAAAAAAAGATGTCACATATCCCGCTGAAATAAGAGCAATTGAAAAAGCAACGCTCAGTGTTAGCGAATCGATCAGGACGCTATATTTAAGTAGCATCAATATTTTTCGGTCTTCACCTTTAATCTTAAATTCAGTTGCATACTTGATGAATGCTTGCCAAGTTTGAAAATTGAAAACCCTATCAACTATTTCTATAAACGTTAAAAATAAGATGTAGTATCCGAATATAGTTGGGCCCATGGTATGCGTGAAGATGGCCATTGAAATTAGGCCGAAAATGCTTGCCCCGGTGTTTCCAGCGAAAAGGGTTGCCGCATTCTGCATTACATTTTTTAGGCTTGACTGGGTCATTTCGAAGAAATCTTTGTGCGTTTACCAGGGAAGGCCATATTGGGATAAGGCAACTACTTTTTCGGGTGCAGGGTTATTTTTGTCAATTAGTTTTTTTCTAATCCCTTGTTTCTCATTTTCGTTTGAGGGGTAAGGTGCGGTACTGATGCATAGTTGCGCAATCGTTTGCAGTATCTTTTTTTTTAAGTTAAATATTTT
>JAESUE010000075.1 GCA_016763235.1 Pseudomonadales bacterium | reverse complement strand
TTTAACCCTGCCCCAAAAGTAGACTCTGCCATTGTTCGCCTACAACCAAGAGAAACAAAGCCGATCGTGGCAAACGATATAGAAAAACTGGAAATACTCGTAAAACAGGCCTTCGCTCAAAGGCGTAAAACATTACGTAATAACCTAAAAATTCTGCTAAGCTCAGAACAAATTGAATCATTAAATATTGACCCTGGTGCTCGCCCAGAAACACTCACCAAAGATCAATATGTAGAACTTTCCAATCTTTTTGCTGAGGGTTAAGCCCTGGCATCGTGTTTTAAAGGACAATCAATGGCTGCGGACGCCTCCCTCGGAAAACAAATTAAAGTTATCGTAACGCCAGAATTTCAGGCAGATGACTCCAACCCTGAAAGCAAGCGTTTTGTCTTTTCCTACGAGGTGAAAATCACTAACCACTCAGAAGAAAACGTGCAATTGGTTGAACGTAGCTGGGTCGTCACCGATGCCGAGCAACAAATACAACGGGTTCAAGGCAAAGGCGTCGTTGGTCAGCAACCTGAGCTCGCCCCTGGCGAAACCTTCGCCTACGGCAGCGCCCTCATGCTTGAAACGCCCTTTGGCACCTTAGAGGGTGCCTACACCTTTCAAACGACAGCAAAAGATCGCTTCGACGTTCCTATTCCAGCCATCACCCTCGCCAAACCAAACTCACTCCACTAAAAAGCACAAAAAACTATGGCCACATATGCAATTGGCGATGTACAAGGTTGCATGAAACAACTGGGCAAGCTGCTTAAAGAAATCAGCTTCAACCGGAAAAAAGACACGCTATGGTTTTGTGGTGACTTAGTGAACCGTGGGCCAGACTCCCTAGAAACATTACGTTTTATCAAAGGCTTGGGAAAGCATGCCGTAGTCGTACTCGGCAACCATGATCTACACTTACTGGCTATCGCCCACGGCATCGGCGCTTGTCGACGAAAAGACACCCTACACCCTATTCTTGAAGCCCCCGACAGAAAAGAGCTATTGAGCTGGCTGATTCAGCAACCGCTTATTCACACAGATAACAGCCTTGGTTACATGATGGTCCATGCTGGCATTCCTCCGCAATGGTCACTCAAAGAGTGCCAAAAATACGCGCAAGAAGTACAAGCAGCCCTGCGAGGCCCTCATCCAAAACACTTCTTCAAACATATGTATGGCAACGAACCCGCCTGCTGGCAGCCTTCTCTCAAAGGACAAGCGCGCTTGCGGGCCATCACCAACTATTTCACCCGTATGCGCTTGTGCGACCCCCAGGGGTGCTTGGAGCTAAATTATAAGGGTGCTCCCGAAGGCACTCCTTTGGGTTACCAGCCTTGGTACGAATATAGAGATACAAAGCGAGATAGGCTATCTATTGTATTTGGCCACTGGGCCGCACTAGAAGGCACTTGCCCCATTAAACATATACACGCTCTGGATACCGGTTGCGTATGGGGTGGGCCACTTACCGTCATGAATCTCGAAACAAAAAAACGTTATTCCGTTTCGTAATATACCCATAGCGTTATAGAGCGCAGTGTACTAATAAAACTGAAACCGCACTCGAGCACCTCGCCAAAAATCCTGCTTCCTTTCAAATTCACAGCATTCTCAGCTGTATACAAAAACACCAAAAAAACACCAATTAAAACAAAACTTTGCTATTTACTGAAACCTTTCCTACCTTAATAAATAGGATCTTCCTTAAACTTTTAAAGTCCCATACTGTCGAAGTTCATAAGGATTTCACATTAAAGGGTTATTCAAGTTATGCCTTTACGTGACAAAAACGCTTATCAACGCGCTTAGTTAGATACCGAATTAAAGACTATAATTAAGAATTGAAACGTCAAAAACATCGACAATTAAAACAATTGTTTGATTTAAAACATCGTACACAAAACAGACAATAAATATGGTCTGTTAAGGCAGTTTGAAAATAAATCAAGGGACTCTACTCCCTACGACATCGGCTAATAAGTTGTAAACAAATAAAGATGAATTGTATTTAATTAAATATTTTCACCCCCTTTCGACGAGGCCATATCATGAGTATTTTCGATCAATATCAACAACGTTTCGATAATTCCAAAGAAGAAGAATATAGCCTTGAGGAATTTCTTGCCCTGTGCAAAGAAGACCCTTCCAGCTATGCCACTTCTGCCGAACGCTTATTAACAGCCATTGGCGAACCTGAGCTTTTTGATACGTCGAAAGACACGCGAATGAGCCGCTTATTTTCAAACAAAATAATCAAACGCTATCCGGCTTTTTCTGAATTTTACGGCATGGAAGAAAGCATCGAACAAATTGTTTCTTTCTTTAAACATGCAGCGCAAGGGCTTGAAGAGAGCAAACAAATTCTCTATCTACTTGGCCCCGTGGGAGGCGGTAAATCTTCCTTAGCAGAAAAGCTTAAAGAATTAATGCAAAATGTGCCATTTTATGCAATTAAAGGCTCCCCTGTTTACGAGTCACCCCTTGGCCTTTTCGACCCCCTAGAGGATAGTGGAATACTCGAAGAAAAATACGGCATTCCCAAACGCTATGTCCGCCCTATTATGTCCCCTTGGGCATCAAAACGCCTCCAAGAGTACGGTGGCGACCTGAGTAAATTCAGAGTCGTTAAGTTGTACCCCTCTATTCTAAAACAAATAGCTATTTCAAAAACTGAACCGGGTGATGAAAACAACCAGGACATTTCCAGCTTGGTGGGTAAAGTAGATATTCGAATGCTCGAAGACTTTTCCCAAGATGACCCAGATTGTTACTCTTTTTCTGGTGGCTTATGTCGTGCCAACCAAGGGTTATTGGAATTCGTCGAGATGTTCAAGGCCCCCATAAAGGTTCTTCACCCGCTTCTAACGGCAACCCAAGAGGGCAATTATAACAGCACGGAAGGAATGGCTGCGATTCCCTACACAGGGATTATTCTTGCCCACTCAAACGAATCGGAATGGCAGACCTTCCGCAATAATAAAAACAATGAAGCATTTATAGATCGCGTTTATACCGTAAAAGTCCCCTACTGCTTGAAAGTAACAGAGGAAATAAAAATATACGACAAACTCCTGCACAACAGCGCTCTGAGCAATGCCCACTGCGCGCCGGGCACACTAAAAATGCTGGCACAATTTGTCGTACTCTCGCGCCTGAAGGAACCCGAAAACTCCAGCATCTTTTCCAAAATGCGCATCTATGATGGCGAAACCCTTAAAGACATCGACCCTAAAGCTAAATCCCTGCAAGAATATAGAGATATTGCAGGCGTCGACGAAGGTATGGATGGTTTATCCACACGCTTCGCCTTTAAAATTCTTTCCAAAGTTTTCAACTACGACCATGCAGAAATAGCCGCCAACCCTGTCCACTTAATGCATATTCTCGAACAACGTATTGAACAGGAGCAATATCAGCCAGAAATTCGCGATCGATATTTAAGGTTCATCAAAGAATACCTTGCACCGCAATACGTAGAATTTATTGGCAAAGAAATACAAACTGCCTACCTCGAATCTTACTCCGAATACGGGCAAAACATTTTCGATCGCTATGTTGTTTACGCCGATTACTGGATTCAAGATCAAGAATTCCGCGACCAAGAAACAGGAGAAAGCTTTGATCGCGGGGCTCTTAATGATGAACTGGAGAAAATCGAAAAACCAGCCGGAATCAGCAACCCGAAAGACTTTAGAAATGAAGTGGTTAACTTTGTATTAAGAGCACGCGCCAACAACGAAGGCAACAACCCTTCTTGGCTCAGTTATGAAAAATTGCGCACTGTTATAGAGAAAAAGATGTTCTCCAATACCGAAGACCTTTTACCCGTGATCTCTTTTAACTCCAAAGCATCACAGTCTGATAAAACCAAACATGACGAGTTTATTTCTCGCATGGTGGAAAGAGGTTATACCCATAAGCAAGTTCGCTTGCTAGCTGAATGGTATCTACGCGTTCGCAAAGCGCAGTAGCCCTTAAACCACCAACAGGAGTCAGCTGTGACTTATATTGTTGATAGGAGGATTAACGGCAAGAATAAAAGCGCGGTTAATCGTCAGCGTTTTCTTCAACGCTATAGAAAACATATTAAAAAAGCGGTGACCGAGTCCATCTCCCAACGCAGTATTACAGACGTTGAAAAAGGAGAAAGTATATCCATTCCCAAAAGGGATATATCTGAACCGGTTATCCACCACGGCCCTGGGGGGCGTCGCTCCATTGTTCACCCTGGAAACAAAGAATTTGTAAAGGGTGACAAAATCCCTCGC
>JAESUE010000074.1 GCA_016763235.1 Pseudomonadales bacterium | reverse complement strand
TTACCCTTTAGCAATATCATCCATCATAGACGTTGCTAGGATTTGTTTCACTACCCAGAAAGCTTATTCTACCTCTATTTTAGTGCGCTCCTTAGTAGCACGAATTATTTTAAAATAGGAATAAAGCCAGAGTATTAACACTATTAGAGCACTGCAAACACCTACCTCAAAGGCTCTTTCGGTGCAACCGATGCAATACGTATTTGGACAAAACCAAGCTTGCCAGCAATATCCATTACAGTAACAACAGATTGGTGGGGCGCCCGGCCATCTGCAACGATGACTAATGGAGGCAATTTATCAAATTTCGCTGAAGCCTTGCTTAAGGCAGAAAACAAAGTCTTTGCTTCTCGGTTTACCAAGTATTTCCCATTGATGCCAAAACGGCCCGACGGGGAGATTGTGACTTCCAGCAACTCTACTTGCGCCCCCACTCTCTCACCGCTTGCTTCGGGCAACTCTAAGGCAAGGCGTGACTCCTTCGTAAAGGTGGTGGAAACCATAAAGAAAATGAGCAGCAGGAATATTACATCAATCATAGGGGTAAGATTGACATCTACATTGTTGGATTTATGCCTCTGGAACTTCACTTTACTTCAACCCCGCTAATGTCTACTTCACGCTCTCCATGCAAAACGTCAACTAATTTTATTGCTTCCTGCTCCATGCTAACGGTCAGTTCCTCTACGCGACGGAGGAAGAATCGATGAAAAAACAGACTGGGAATCGCCACAGACATACCTGCCGCAGTAGTGATGAGTGCTTCGGAGATACCCCCAGCAAGTACTGTCGGGTCTCCAGTTCCCATTACCACAATGGCATTAAATACTTTAATCATTCCTATAACCGTACCCAGAAGACCCAAAAGTGGCGTGATAGCGGCAATAGTTCCTAGGCTGCTGAGATAGCGTTCCAAGTCGTGAATAACATGATCCCCAACCTCTTTGATACTTTCCTTCATAATATCGCGGCCATGCTTGGAGTTGATAAGCCCTGCCGCAAGTATTTCTCCTAATGGGGAATCCCCCTTAAGTTCTTTAATTTTCTGACCATTCATTTCATTATTTTTTATCCACGACCACACTTTTGCAACGAGATTTGACGGTGCAATACGAGTTTTACGTAACACCAAAGCTCGCTCGATACAGATGGCTACGGATGTGACAGAGCACAATATTATCGGAATCATTAACCAGCCACCGGACTTAATAATCTCAAACACCTAACAGAACCCCTCTTTTTAGATAAACAATCGCGGTAACTATTCAGCTCACGCTCAAATTTGTGCATAACGGTGTTAAAAAATGATCATTTATGCGTATAAACTTACATTTTTCGCCTTGTTCTGCTCAAATTTGAACGCAATCTGAACTCTTACAGAGCTCGCTAAGTCGTTACACCATCGCATCTATTCACTAAACCTTGTAACGATTAAAACGATGCTCAAACTCGCACGTAAGCTGAACGGTTTCAAAAAACCTTACTCTAAAGTTAGTCACTGGACGCATTTCTCGCCAATATTTTTCGAAATTTCGCCTATTTTATAACTCAATTGCCAAAATCGTTTCTTTAATACGCGGTATCGCTCAGGAACAAGCTCTTGGTGTCGCTTGGAGTCGCCTAGTTTGAGCGGTAAACGATAAGTGATTGCGCCGCTTGAAGCTGTATTCCAGGTGGTAACATTGAACTTTTCATATCGTTTAACAATATCCACATGAGGGTGGCGAAAGCGGCTACGGTATGCGCTTGAAAAAATCACTTGCTCCGGTTGAACCTGACGGATAAATGTACTGGAAGACGATGTTTTACTTCCGTGGTGGGGTGCTATCAATATTTTGGCTTTTAAATCAAAACCTAAACACTGATACTTCCGGTAGCGCCGCATTCGAGAAATCAAACTATATTCCGCTTTTTTTTCCATGTCACCGGGAACCAAAATACTGAAACCATCCCCCCACACCTTTAAAAGGCAGGAGTAATTATTACCCCGCTTTGCCCTACCACCAAAACTCATCCACGAAAATACAGCAAAATTTACTCCATCCCATTGCCAGCTACGAAATTCGCGACAATCATCTATTTCATTAATGCTGCGCGAAAGCTTTTGTCCTATTCGATCGATAGTATCGGGCCAGGCTACAAGCGTGCCTATGGAATGATTTCCTATCAAACTTTTTGCGCCACCAGAATGATCAATATCGTCATGACTAACAACCAGTACATCTATAGAATTCCGCCCTTGGCTTTTTAGAAACGGTGACACTACAGCGCTACCTGCGTCTATTTTCGTCCCCAATTTTGGCCCAGTATCATAGACCAATACATGATTTGGGGTTTCAAGCACCACAGACAAGCCCTGCCCCACATCAAGGACGGTGAAATCAAGACTCCGCTGGTTTATAGAACCTTCTGCGTATATAGCCTTGCGAAAGGTTGGAACCTTGCCAGAATCGGCTAATAACTCAAATCCAGCGGGCAGTAAAAAAAATGGCGCCACCCAACGAAGATGGAGGTTCTTTGGCAGCAGTAAAAGCACGCACAATACCACTAAACAAAACCTGCTAAATACGGCATCGATTTCCGGTAGACTTACGGTTATCCATGAAAGGGTTGAAACAGCATTCAAGGCGAACCAAAAGCCATCCACCACTTGGCTCGCCAAGGATAAGAAAATGTTATTTTCAGCTGAAAGGATGGGAGAGAACAGTATGCCAAGCAGCGCTGGCGGAACAACAAACCATCCGATGCAAGGCACCGCAAGAATATTGATTAAGGGCGAAGCGATCGGGACGTGCCCATAAAAAATCACCACCAAAGGCAATAAGCCTATGAATATTCCCAGCTGGCTGCGCCATACATCTCGGGCAACACCGAAGAATTTATGTAGTTTAGCCGTCTGTCCCGCTAAGGGAGGGGGCACCTTATCATCCTGCGCTCTTATCGCAACCCGACCAGTAATAACAAAAAGAATAACTGCCACGGCAATATATGAAAGCCAAAACCCTGTTTCAAGTACCGCAAAAGGCTGCAATAAACACACGATTATTAATGAAATAACATAGCTATCCCACGGAGATTGATGAGACTCTCTTAGTACACCCCATGCAAAACAGGCAAGCATAATCCATGCGCGTAACGTTGGAAGAGAAAAACCTGCTAAAGCACAATAGAAAGTAGCAACAATTAAGCTTAAAGTAATAGAAGCTTTTTGCGCGCTAATATATTGATTTAACGCTGGTATTAGACGAAATACAAGACGAAAGAAAAAATAGATAAAGCCGGACACCAGGCCCACATGCAAGCCCGAAACGGCAAGTAAATGGGAGGTTCCGGTAGCGGCAAGTAAATCACGCTGAGCAGGAGTTATATCGCGCCTGTCTCCAATGGTTAGCGCTTTGAGAAACGCGCGGGCTACCGCAGAATGCCCAGATTCATCAATTTTCTTAGCAATAGATTCGCGCAAACGATTAACAGCGGCCATTCCCTTTGTCAGAATCCCTGCATCCGACACCGCCAGCCATTCTAGCGTACGGTTATCCCCCTTATTCTTTACATACCCTGTTGCCCCGATATTCTGCGCAAATAGCCATTTTTCGTAATCAAAACCACCTGGGTTAGCAAAACCATGCGGGCGTTTTAATTTCACATCTAGCTGCAATGCTTGGCCTGCCTTCAGATCTACCGTTGAAAACCCATACCAGCTTAAGCGCAGCCTCTTTGGAGCTCTCAAACAGGATTTGTCCTTTTCAGCTCCAACCTCTGACGTAGGTGGCATGCCTTCAATACAGAGCACGTCGAATAAAAAAGAAGTGCTCTTATCCCCTCGCTTTGGAAGATTATTTATAACACCAGTGACCCGGAGTGGCACACCTTCGTGTTTTATATCGATACGCTGCGCTAACCTTAGCTGGCCATTTATAAGCCCCCAGCTAAGCCCAGAGCATAAGAAAAAGAGTAAAACCAGCCGGCGGTAACGCAAAGAGACCGTAAGCAATACGGTCAAAATAATAATACAGCCTGAATATGTGACAACTGGGTTACTTGGTAAGGATGGTATAAAATTCAGTAAAGAGAGCCCACCACAAAATAGCAGAATTTTACTTCTCATATGGCCTCAAACATGAATACAGTGCTACCATCTATTATCATTTCAACAGCAGGATATGGTTGTAGCATTTCTCTATGCCTAAAGATCGTCTAAAAAAATTCATACCTTCACCCAGTAAATTGAAAAGCATGGGGCTTGTTCACGTATTGGGTGACCAAATACACAACCCCAACTTATGGCACTTAAATCGCCGTTCGGCTGCGGGCGCGGCGTTTATTGGCGTCTTTTGTGCGTTCCAACCTATGCCATTCCAGATGTTTCTTGCTGCACTTTTAGCCTTATGGCTCCATAAAAACCTGCCGTTAAGTATTACTTTTGTTTGGCTCAGCAACCCTCTCACCTACGGACCGATGTTCTACCTGAACTACAGTATTGGCGCATTACTCATTGGTGAAAGTGATCACCCTTTTTCAATACAGCTGTCGCTAGAGTGGCTAACAAATGATTTATTGTATTATTGGCAACCGCTTATTCTCGGATCAGTAATTGTCGGCACCGTAGCTGGCGCAACAAGTTACGTTTTAATGAAGGCTTATTGGCGCTGGAAAGTCATGAAAAGCTGGCAAAAACGTATAGAGAAGCGACGACGACAACTAGCGGATGACGACAACTAGCTCTTACCTGAACCGCTATAGCATTTCACGATCTATCTCCTTAAGCCTACCATCCTCCATTTCTAATATCCTTTGCGCCATAACAGCCATAGAGTGCGAGTGTGTCACCGTTACAAAGCTAATATTAAAACGCTGATTCAGTTCGCTCATTATATCCAAAATAGTTTGTGCGGTATGACTGTCGAGGTTCCCCGTTGGTTCATCCGCAAGCACGCAGGAAGGTTTTGTTACCAGCGCCCTCGCTATGGCAACACGCTGCCTCTCACCACCGGACAGCTCTGACGGCTTATGACGCAACCTATGCCCAAGCCCCACTGCTTCCAAGAGTTCTTCAGACTGCTTCTTGGCCACACCACGAGAATCTCCGCGAATAAGCAGCGGCATTGCAACGTTCTCTAGGGCGTCAAACTCCGGTAGTAAGTGATGAAATTGATAGATAAACCCAATATGCCGATTCCTCAAGCGTCCTCGCTGGTTACCGTTCAGGTGGTTTAAATTCTCCCCCGCAACTTTTACATAACCAGAGCTCGGTAAGTCGAGCCCACCCAAGAGATTGAGTAACGTTGTTTTTCCCGACCCAGAGTTACCTACGATCGATATTCTTTCTCCCTGTTTAACCCGTAACTCAATATCTTTTAATACTCTTACGGGCTCAGGCCCCTCGGTAAATTCTTTGTTGAGAGCGACACACTCAAGCACCAGAGATTCAGTCATAATGAAAAGCCTCAATGGGTTCTATTTCTGCGGCCTTTCTGGCCGGATACAACGTTGCTAAAAGAGCCATAATAATAGCGCCAACCGAAATA
>JAESUE010000073.1 GCA_016763235.1 Pseudomonadales bacterium | reverse complement strand
TACAGTATTAGAAGCTCTTTTGCCTGATAATAAAATTTCTGATGAATCAATAAAAGCACTGGAAATTGCTAAAGACTCAGTAAAGAAATTTCGCAAAGAAAATAAAGAAAACACAAGTGACCTTGACCATCTATTAAGTAGGCTAGGAAACCTACAATCAAAATCTATAGGTTCAAACTTAGCCGAATATGTTAAAAAAGCTCTCGATAAACACCCCGACTTGGGGGATTCCGAAGTACTGTTACCTAAAATCAAGGAAATATATAATGCTCGAAGCGCTCTTCTTCATACAGGGAAGTATGATAACTCAGCACTGGAAGGGTATATAAAAATATTGTCAGAGTTTGTTCCTAGTGTCCTAAAAGCACATTTCAGAACTGTTTAATATTCACCCAAACAATGTGCTATCACAGGGAATTATAAAGCCCCAACACGGGGCTTACCGCACTTCCTGAAAGTATCTAAATTGCAAGCGTCATGGTGCCAAACGCCTTAAGGTCTTTGGAAGACTTTCCAAAAATAGACAGCTGATGGTGCACAAGACCATCATTGAGCACTAAGCTTTCACCTAAAACCGTTAAGCCTTCCCCCACCACCGGCGCGCAAAAAGTCAGTTTCAAATCAACGGTAGCGGCGCGCATCATGGGCTCTCCAGAAGCAAAGCAGCTGAATACGGCCGCGCTATCTGCGGCGAAAATTTGTGCACCGTTGGAAATTTCACCTTTGTAATTTTGATTTACAGCTAAATCATCAACAAGTATTCGGCATATTCCGCCTTCTGCCCCGTCAATAGAAAAGCCCGGGCGACGCTCTACCATACTGGTATTCATCATATCGACCATGGGGTGACTGTTAGGGATGCCAACACCAATTTTTTCAGCAGTGAGATAGGGTTGAATCGCTTTTGTTGCTGCAGCTTCCCCAGTAAGAGCAAAAAGCATTCGGGAGGTAGCTACGATGTGATTTTTGGGATCAAGCACTTCTGCTTGAATGAAAATAAATTTGCGGCTTTGGCGAATGATTTGCGCACTGGCAGTTAAATCACAATCCTTTGCGGCTTTAAGATAATTGGCTTGAAAGTCCAGACAACGAAGTGTTTCAAAATCAGGAGCACCTACGGCTTCTGCGGCAAGAGCAAGGCCACAATCATGTAACAGTGAGCCAATAATACCACCGTGAACCACGCCGCCATCAGCTTGTAAGTTTCTGCTAATAAACGGCAGAGATAGCTCGTTACTCTCAGGGCTTGAGTGAACGATCTCGATGCCCAATTCACTTGCCCAGTTATCCTCTGCGTAGCGTTGATTCCACTTCTTAAGTCACCCATAAATTTTCATTATAATTTGGTGACAGACTCTAGCAGTTAAATGCGAAGCTAAACAAGCATTGCCTTATTCAGGATAGAGAATCTGCTCAACATCCATACAGCCTTGTGCAATGTGCTCACCACGAAGGTGAACAAGTTGCGCCGTCATCAATCCACCGTAAGACCGGCCATCTCCTGAGGTGAGATAAGCCAATAAATCACTCACTAGTGGCATGTGGCTTACAAGCAAAATATCTGCTGGAGAAAACTGATCAAGACTCTTCGCCACCTCTAGCACTTTACCATCTGGAGTAACCAGTGGATTGGTGAGTAACTCGCCAGAAAAAACCAATGTTTCCATGACAATCTGAGCGGTTTTCTGGGCGCGTTTATAAGGGCTCGCTATGATGTAATCCAGAGATGGAGAGCTTTGCTTCCACTGAGTAGCAACACTAAGAGCTTGCGTCTCGCCTTCTGGCACCAGCAATCGTTCAGCATCTGGCTTGGCGTGATAGGGCTCAGCCATTCCATGGCGCATGATGTAGAGATTCATTTAAACACCCCTTTTTACGAACAAGATCCTATCTGAAAAGCACCCAAACTAAACATCCACTTTAAAACCTAAATCCACATCACACGCAGCGTGACCACCCCTTATTCCCCAGTTTTGTGCAGGAACTTCTCTCAGCAGGATTTTTACGTGATTATTCGGAATACCAAAGGCTTCCAAATTCTTCACGATGGTTTTATACAGTTTTCGTTTTGCATCAATGGATCGACCAGCAAAACAGTCGATACTGATATGCGTATAACATTCAGGCCGCTCCCTATCGGGCGGACAGGAAAATCTATGAGGTGCATGAGAAATAAAACGAACATTCCTATCACCAGGAAGAATCTTAAAGCATTGGCGGAGCGCGGAGTGCACAGCCTCCATAATACTTTGCTCTACTTCCGCAGAATATTCTTGTCGGGTTTCAATGAGTACACTTGGCATATGTCACACTACAACGGTAAAAATCAATAAGGCCATAAGCTAACGCAGAGAGAACTCTACATCATCAGCGTGCTCGCCCATCATCAAATCGGAAATAACTGTTTTTAAATCCTGACCGTCAAAAAGGATGGCGTACATGCCAGAAACTAGCGGCATATAAAGACCCAGCTCTTGCGCCTTATTTCGAACCAGTCGTACCGTGTTAACACCTTCTACGGTTTGATTCAGCTTGGTATTCGCCTCATCCAAGGTTAACCCTTCTCCAAGAAGGTACCCAAGTTGATAATTACGGCTAAGTGGCGATGAGCAGGTTACCATTAAATCTCCCACACCTGACAAGCCTAAAAAGGTTGAGGGATTGCCGCCAAGCTTTGCTGCCATACGGCTCATTTCAGCCAAGCTTCGGGTTATCAACATGCCTTTGGTGTTTTCTCCCATGCCCAACGCATCCGCCATTCCCGCAGCGATGGCATATATGTTTTTCAGCGCGCCGCCGAGCTCAACACCAAATACATCATCATTAGCGTAAACTCGAAAATAGGGTTGGGAAAGTAGGGTTTGAATGGTTTTATTCAGTTCTTTATCATTACTGGCAATGACCGTTCCCGTGAGCTTGCGCTGTGCAATTTCAACCGCTAGGTTTGGGCCGCTTAATACACCGACTTTCGTCGTACCCAGCTCTTGCTCAATAACCTGACTCATTAGCATAAAACTATCTGCCTCTATTCCCTTTGCGGTACTAATCATCATTTGGTCGGGGGAAACATACGGCTTTATTTGCTGCAAAACGCTGCGAAAGGATTTACTAGGAATAGCTAAAAATATAATTTCAGCATGAGTACAAAGGCTTTTTAGATCATTGGTAAACTGAACTTTAGGGTTTAGCGGATAACCGGGAAGGTATTTGACATTCTCGCCACTGCGCTGAAACTGATCTACAAGGGTTTTATCTCGCAACCATACACCAACCTGGTGACCATTATCTGCAATGATATTAGCGATTGCGGTGCCAAAACTCCCACCACCAAGAACAGCAACTGAGCGCACATCTCCTTTGTAACTCACTGAAAAACCTTAGATTAAAAATGGAGGGGTTAAACTATAGTAACAATAAGAATATATTTTACTCGTTTTAAAACTTACACCCATAAAAACGAATAACCGAAGTGACTGTTAATTAGTGGATAACCCGCGTTCGATTACCGAAATCATCCTCAAGTTCTGTCACTTTGCTAGCAGAGTCAACGCCTGCGCTGATCATGGCTCGCCCAACTTCTTCAATGGTATTTCCAAGATAAGCTTTAGCATCTTCAGAAAAATGGATAGTCACCATTGGCTCACTAGACTCATCTGCACGTCGCAGGGCGATATCGCCATTTGCAAGCTGTACTACTTCGAAAAAAGAATCAGACATAAAAACTACCTACGCTTGATGCCATACTAAACACTGCAGATGCTTATGCAACGTCATCAATGCACCGCACCCATTAATGTGGGCTACCTTACCATGATCTTTTGTCGGAAGTAATAATCTTTTAAGGAATTAAGCTTAGCAATACCCCCCAGCTAAACCTTATTTTGCAAAAGATAGCCCCCCTATTTTTAGATATAAAGTAAACAAGAGGGCTGGCGAAACAGCGAAACGACCCCGCCAAGATTTTTATAAAAGGTGCTTTTCTAGGGTAAACGAGGTGGTGTAAGAACAAGAATCTACTCAGTATTCTTGCATACCTTGACGACAATGCTGAATCAGCACGATAAGCTCTTCAAGTATAAGCTCCAGCTGCTGGCATTGTAATTGAAGCGAATCAGATAAGGCTAACTGCTTAACATTTATGATGCTTTCAGGCTTTTTCGCCACAGCCCCTTCAAGCAAAACATCCTGAATGGGAGCGCCAGTAAGCGCTATGTCAAATAATGCCAATAAACGACCCAAACAAGATTGCCTGTTTTTTGAAAGGTTAAGCACATAGCTTAGCTCTGGGGCAACAAGACCCTGCTGCTCGCAGACTTCGATACAATCAACAACCATTCTTTGCCCTAAGCAGGACAAAGATGGGAGGTTTTGAACTTTATAATTCACCGCTATCTCTTGCAACAATGAACGCCACGCTGCCATCAATTGGTAAGTACAGGCATCCGCAAAACCCTTCGCAAGCAACTCGTCTCTGGGGTTTGTCGCCCCCCCAAAAGCAGCAACACATGAATCCAGCTGTAACTGGGCGAACATTACCTTTTGATTAGTGACTGACTGCAAAGCCCCCCCCTTTACTCCGTGTAGTGAAGCATATGATCAGGTGATTCTGATCTACACCCCTCTAGCTCGCCTTCTTGGCCGTTGTTTTTTTTGTGGTTTTTTTGGCTGCTTTTTTAGCCGTTTTAGGCTTCGCCTCTGCAACCAGCCATTTTCCAGCGACGTAGTTTGCCTTCCAACCTGTCGCTTTCTTTTCAATCTCTGTCATGACATATTGTTCTTTAGTCTTTCGACTGTAACGAACCACCGCTTTATTGCCGTCAGGGTCTTGCGTAGGCGCATCAGCGAGATAACGGTACTTAGGGTCGAGCTTATCCTTTACCACTACTAGCTCATCAACCAGCGGCGCACGGGTCTCGCGATATTTAGGAAATTGACTTGCGGCAAGAAATATACCGGCAGCACCATCACGCAGCACGAAGTGATCTGGGTTTTTCTCGCATTCCAAGTGAGGCATATCAATGGGGTCGACTTTTGGAGGAGCAGCTTCACCACTACGCAATAATTTGCGGGTGTTTTTGCACTCTTCATTGGTGCAGCCGAAGTACTTTCCAAAACGACCACTTTTGAGTTGCATATCAGCGTTACAGCGATCACATTCGATTACAGGACCATCATAACCTTTTATTTTAAATTTCCCGGCCTCAACCTCATAACCCAGACAATCTGGGTTATTACCGCAGACATGAAGTTTTCTGTCCTCATCCACCAAATAGCTATCCATAGCCGTTTCGCAGATAGGACAGCGGCGTTTGGCGCGCAGCTGTATGACTTCCATCTCCTCCTGATCGATATCGGCTTCTACGGCCTCTTCCCCAGAAACCAAATTGTTGGTGGTTTTACACCGCTCCTTCGGGGGTAAAGCGTATCCAGAGCAGCCCAGAAAAACACCGGTACTAGCGGTTCGAATCTGCATTGTTCGGCCGCACTTAGGGCAAAGGATATCGGTATCCGTTGCGTGGTTTTCACGCATTCCACCGTCTTTCAGCGATGCTTGTTCAAGCTGCGCTGAAAACCCTTTATAAAAATCGTCTAACACCGTCTTCCAATTAAGCGCTGCATCCCCGACCTTATCGAGAGTTTGCTCCATATTTGCGGTAAAGCTGTAATCTAAAAGGTTGTCAAAATTTTCACACAAGCGCTCGGTAACGACTTCGCCCATCTTCTCTGCATAGAATCGCTTATTCTCAAGGCGAACGTACCCGCGATCCTGAATGGTAGAGATAATTGATGCATAAGTAGAAGGTCGGCCGATCCCTCTTTTTTCCAGCTCTTTCACCAAACTGGCTTCAGTATAACGTGCAGTCGGTTTGGTAAAATGCTGACTCGGGTGCAGGGTTTTCAGGTTAAGCACCTCGCCCTCTTTTACATCCGGTAAAACTGCGTCCTCTTTGCCTTTTTTCTGAATTTGGGTCTGTACACGAGTATAACCGTCAAACTGCAACACACGGCCTTTGGCTTTTAGTTCTGCGCCCTCAGCGGCGATAACAATACTGGTGCTAAGGTATTTGGCTGGCATCATTTGGCAGGCCAAAAATTGCCGCCAGATTAACTCATAGAGACGCTCGGCATCACGTTCCATTTTCTTCAATTGGCTTGCAGAAACACTTACATCAGAGGGACGAATAGCCTCGTGGGCTTCTTGTGCGTTAGCTTTGTTGCCATAGAGGTTGGGCGTTTCAGGGAGGTACTTCGCCCCAAAGTTTTCGTTAACGTAGTCACGGCAAGATTGCACTGCATCGGCACTTAAATTGGTAGAATCAGTTCGCATGTAGGTGATGTAACC
>JAESUE010000008.1 GCA_016763235.1 Pseudomonadales bacterium | reverse complement strand
CCCTGGATATTCGAGGCGGGGATAGCTTTGATATCGTTTATGAGGAGCTCTTTCTGGATGGAAAAAAGCATAAAAACGGCAAGATCCTCGCCGCAAACTTCTTTAACCAAGGAAAACGTTTTTCCGCCATTTACTACGAAAAGATCAACAAAGAAGGTTCTTATTTCACTGCGAACGGCGGAAGTGTTAGAAAAGAATTCACAAGAACTCCTGTCGATTTTGCTCGCGTCAGTTCGCGCTTTAACCTTAAGCGCAAGCACCCTGTCCTACATACCATTCGCGCGCACAGAGGGGTCGATTATGCGGCCTCGCGGGGAACACCCATAAAAGCAACCGGCGATGGCAAGGTGATTCTTGCTGGAAGGAAAGGTGGCTATGGTAAGACCGTCGTTATTAAGCACGGTCAACGCTATACAACGCTGTACGCCCATTTAAATGGCTATGCTCGTGGTATTCGCTCTGGAAAAAGAGTGAGGCAGGGGCAAATCATTGGTTACGTGGGCAGCACTGGGATGGCCACTGGCCCTCACTTGCATTACGAGTTCCGCATTAATGGCGTTCATCGGAACCCCTTGACCGTCAAATTACCGAGAGCGAACCCTCTGAACGGCGAAGAAAAACAACGTTTCCTAGCCCAAACGAATCACTTGAGGCAACAGTTGCTGGCATTCGCGTCTCAGCGCACTTTAGCAATGAATGAGCTCTGATCTGCTTTATATTGGCTTGATGTCGGGCACCAGTGTTGATGCTGTTGATGTTGCACTGGTTTCCTTTCCTCAAGAAAAAGCGAAGGTAGAGGGCTTTTACGAGCACCCTATTCCAACACAAGTGCAGCGCGACATTTCCGAACTCTGCCAGCCCGGATACAATGAGATCGACCGAGCAGGGGAGCTTGATCAAGTGCTTGGCGAGCTGTTTTCAGAAGCCGTATTATTACTTCTTGATAGGCAAAAGCTAAGCTCCAAAGACATCCACGCTATCGGCAGCCACGGGCAGACCATCCGCCATCGGCCTCGACTTCAGCACCCCTTTACTCTTCAAATCGGCAACCCAAGCGTTATTGCATACAGAACGGGAATCACGACGGTTGCTGATTTTCGCGCGAAAGATATGGCTGCAGGAGGCCAAGGCGCGCCGCTCGTGCCAGCATTTCATCAATTCCAGTTTTTTGATCAGAATAAAACCCGTGTTATTTTGAATGTCGGTGGAATTGCTAATATCAGCTTACTCAGCAGCAATCCCAAGCACCACTTGCTCGGTTTTGATACTGGCCCCGGCAATACACTTATGGACTATTGGGTTCAGACGCATTTAAACCAGGCTTACGATAACGATGGTGAGTGGGCGCGCAGCGGGCAGCTCAATAAAATCTTGCTAGAAGATTTTATTGGTCATCAATACTTTTGCCAAAGTGCTCCCAAAAGCACGGGGCGTGAAGAGTTCAGCTCTAGCTGGCTAAAACAAATACTGTCGAAGTATGAGAACCTGCCCGAAAAAGACATTCAACGAACGTTATGCGAGCTGACAGCGAGGAGTATCAGTACGGCAATCCAGCAACATACTAATAAGGGCGATGAGGTACTGCTATGCGGAGGAGGTGCTAAAAATAGCTTTCTTGTTGCGCGCATAGCCAGCTTACTCAGCGACTATGCTCTCGAAACAACTGACAAGTTAGGAATAGATGTTAACGCCGTAGAGGCGACAGCTTTTGCCTGGTTGGCATATAGAACCATGAATTCATTATCAGGCAATCGAGCCAGCGTGACTGGCGCAGACAGGGATCTCATTCTCGGCGGGGTTTATCCCGCTGGTTAGACTGAAAAGGATGAACCACAACCACACGTGGACGTGGCACCTGGGTTCTCAACGGTAAAGCGGGAGCCTTGCAGACCCTCGGTATAATCAACGGTAGCACCCATCAAATATTGAATGCTGAGCGCGTCTACCAGCATTCTCACGCCATCACGCTCCACAATGGTATCGTCTTCATTTGCTGCTTCATCAAACTTGAAGCCGTAAGAAAAACCGGCGCAACCACCACCCGTTATGTATACGCGCAAACTCAGATCTTGGTTTTGTTCTTCCTGAAGCAAGGTTTTCACTTTCTTCGCTGCGGATTCGCTCATATGAACCGGCTCTGCACTACTCATTTTCTAACCACCCCATATTTATATCTATATTGTTAGTCCATAGGCAAAGGAGGCGAGATCATGCGCCATTGCTGTGCGCAGTCAGTCACCCTATCTAAGCCATGTAAAGCCTAAACAAGACCTTCTAGCAACTAGTATATGAGGATTAGACACTTAAAACCAACCAAAATAGTTGGTCTTTTTACTCAACAGCTAAACCGCTCCCATTATCAGTCGTATCTGCACCACCTTTGGACTGCCGCGCTGTCGCTGCATCCTCCCTATGAAGCAGGCTGCCGTTCACTTGAGCGCCACGCAGCATTTCAATAGAGCTGTAATAAACGTTACCCGTAATACAAGCATTCGGGGAGAGTTCGAGATGCTCTGCTGCATACACATCCCCCTCTACACGGCCATCAATTTCCACATATGGCGCATGAATTTCACCGTTCACGGCACCATGTTCACTAATTCGCAGCAAACCTTTGGCTCCACTGTCGGCCTCTATATTACCACGCACCTTGCCATCAATCTGAATGCCACCACTAAAGTGAATGTCTCCTGTGACCTCCACATTAGCTGAAATCAAGGCATCTATGTTGTGAGCCTTATTTTTCCCTTTTCCTAACATAACTCTATTCCTTCTGGTGTCTATTCAACGGACTCTACAGCTGCTCAAAATTGAATGTGCGCTGAGATGCATGCGGAATAGCTACTCCAACTTAATTAACCAAAGCCTATTGCTGCGGCTCCCAAGAAAAGTCTCGAGAGATTTTAACCGCATTCCGACCCCTGGACTCTGCAGTCACAGTGATCAAGTTTGGCTCAAACCCTACAGGGAGAGAAATCTCTCCGCCAAATTTCTGAAAATAACGAAAGCGGAAACGGCCTTGCTTCTTATCTTCATTATTTACTCTTAAATAAAGCGTTAAATTCGCTTTCTCGCCATTTTTTTCACCAATTAACTTAAGAAATACTCGACCATCGATATAACGCCGATGATCCGCAATCTGAGCAAGTATCAGCTTATAGCGAAAACGCTTATCCCCAAACCGCTCTAGGTTGAAGCGCTCAACCTGCAAGCCTCGCTTGTTTTTGTTTGGGCTCATAACCCCACGATAAAATGTCACGAGTTCTTCAAGCTCAAGCATTTCTTCGCGCAGGCTTTTATTCGCTAAGCGTACTTCCTCGGCTGCAATGCGGGTTACTTCGCTACCGTGCTCGGCCACTGACAGCCTTAAATTAATGCCCTCAAGCTCTTTATTTTGAGCCACCTCCTGCTCTGTTAAGGCCAGGTTTTCAGATGTCATCCGCTCAAGCCCATCAAAACCATAGCGATAGCCAAGAAAAAATGCCAAACCGATGGAGATGAAAATAAAAAGTGCAGACAGGCCAAGAAATATTTTACGGCGACCAAGGTCTGTCTGCTTAATAATTATAGAAGAGCGTTTACTTGCCATGAAGCGATTAACATTTCCCTATGGTAATAATGGGGGGCGATCCAAGCCTGCATCTTCCGCAAAACCCAACATCAGGTTCATATTTTGCACCGCCTGACCCGCTGCGCCTTTGCAAAGGTTATCAATAACGGACAAAACAACAATTTGCCTGCCTTGCTGGGGACGACAAACTGCAATACGGCAGGTATTCGAACCTTTTACACTGCGTGTTTCAGGGTATACATTGGGCGGTAATACATCTACAAATGGCTCGTTTCTGTACGCATCGACAAATAAGTCATGAAGCTCATGCTCTGTTTTATCAATATTTGAAAGTAGCTCTCCATATAAAGTAGCATGAATTCCACGAATCATCGGGGTTAAATGGGGCACAAAGGTCAGCGCGATTGGACTTGCCGTTGCTTTTTGCAGGCCTTGCTGAATTTCAGGCAGGTGTCGATGGCCGCTTACTCCATAGGCTTTGAAGTTTTCGGACGCTTCACTAAGCAGAGAGCCCACTGCAGCGCTGCGCCCAGCTCCACTCACCCCCGATTTAACATCAGCAATAAGGCGTTGGGGATCAATCAATCCATTTTGCAGAAGGGGCAAGAAACCCAATTGCACAGCGGTGGGATAACAGCCAGGACAAGCCACCAATCGCGCTTGCTTGATGGCCTCGCGGTTGACCTCTGGCAAACCATATACGGCCTCTTTTAAGAGCTCAGGGCACGCGTGTTCCATGCCATACCACTGCTGCCACTGCGCTTCGTCTTTTAATCGAAAGTCAGCAGCGAGGTCTATCACTTTTACCCCTGCTGCAAGCAAGGCGGGTACCGATTTCATCGCCACGCCATTAGGTGTCGCAAAAAAGACCACGTCGCACTGACTCAGGGTTTCGATACTGGGTTCTGTAAAGGGAATATCTACAAAACCACGCAAGTTGGGATAAAGAGAAGAAACCAACACCCCCTTTTCAGAACGTGATGTTACACACTGCAGACTTGCCTCAGGATGACCTGCTAGCAAACGCAATAACTCCACTCCGGTATAACCTGTTCCCCCCACTACACCCACTTTTACCACGATCAACCCCTATACTTGTTGTTAATTGCTCAATTTAAAGAAAGAGCTTCCGCTAAGCCACGTCCTTCTGTAAGAATAATCGCCTTCCCACTAAATTCGCAATGCAAAGACAAGGAATTTTCTTGTACGAACGATTTTCCCTCGCATCTTTAAGAAATCAGCTGGCATCACGCCGGGCGCTAACACAGTTATCTGCGCTCGGTTTTACCTGTGGAATTTTAACTGGTCTGGTCGTCGCCTTATTTCGCATGGCCTTTGAAGGCCCTCAGGCCATGTTTCTACCCGATGCTAACACAGAGGGCTATGAGCAGTTGCCTAGCCTGCTGCGCTTCCTCCTGCCCTTGGGTGGCGCCCTAATGATTGGCGTCATCTTCCACTTTCTTAATAAATCGGAAAGAAGAGTCGGCGTTGCTCACGTCATTGAAAGACTCAATAACCACCAAGGGGAGCTTTCATTAAAAAGCTTTCTGGTGCAATTTTTTGCCGGCGCTCTTTCCATCCTCAGTGGGCATTCAGCGGGAAGAGAGGGAGCTGCCGTGCATTTGGGGGCCGCCATAAGCTCGCAACTCGGACAAAGGCTTGCTTTACCCAATAACGCCATCCGGTCTTTGATCGGTTGTGGCACTGCGGCGGCTATTTCTGCTTCTTTTAATACTCCCATTGCAGGCGTTATTTTTGCTATGGAAGT
>JAESUE010000007.1 GCA_016763235.1 Pseudomonadales bacterium | reverse complement strand
TCGCTCAGAAATATCCGCTAGGCTGATAGGCCCTTTGCCATCATTGATAGCCAAATCAAGCATCGCTGTAACAGCGTATCTGCCTTTTGTGGTTAATCGCATTTTTACCTACCCAATATTACCCAAACGTTTAAATTTAAAAACCAGTTGATATCAACACAGCCTGATGCCACTAGCTTAGCGTTATCCGAGTAATTTAGTCAAGTATTATTTATGGCAACACTTAGCCCTTTAAACCCATTTTCTTTTGTACCGCCGTCATAGCTCCTCGCAGAATATTGATTTCTAGGCGATCTAAGCGCGAGCGCATAAAAAGCCTACGAAGCCTCGTTATAAGCTGTCGCGGATTCGCCGGCTCATGAAAATCCAGCTGGGTTAAGGTGGTTTCCATGTGCTTAAAGAAGTGCTCCATTTCACCGGATGTCGCAAGCCGTTCATCCCAACGAACAGGCTCTATGGGCATACTGAAATCTGGCTTAGTATTACCCTCCTCGGCCTCATTATCTTCTGTAAGGGTCTCTTTCCCTATAAGCGTAAGCGCCATACGGATGTCATAACAGATTATCTGGATTGCCGAAGCAACGTTAAGCACGCCATACGAGTCATTAGCAGGGATTTCTATGTGGTAGTGACACTGCTGCAGCTCTTCATTTGTAAGCCCGCGATCTTCTCTACCAAAAATCACCGCAACCTCGTCGGTACGAGCCTGTTTCGCAATCGCCTCACCACCCTGACGAGAATCCAGCACTGGCCACGGTATACGCCTCTGCCGAGCACTGGCCCCCACCACGAGCGAGCACCCAGCAACGGCATCAGCCAGCGTTTCCACTACTTGAGTCTGATCGAGGACATCCGTCGCCCCTGCTGCTCGCCATGTGGCCTTGGCATTAGGGTAGTCCTGAGGAGAAACGAGAACCAACCGGGAAAAACCCATTGTTTTAATGGCTCTGGCTGCTGCGCCGATATTTCCGGGATGTGAAGTATGAATCATCACCACACGTATGTTTTCAAACATAAATTTACACCACATTAATTGATTTAAGCAATTTGGGATTTTAACAGAATAGACAAGCAAGAATTCAATATTGTTGCCAAGCGGGATGAGGCAACGAGTAGCCATAGAAAACGGGTAACACCTCAGCGAACTCTGTAAGAGTTTAGATTACGTTTAAATTGGTGCAGAACAAGGCGAAAAATATTAGAGAATCAAGGTGACTCTCAAGAGCCAGCGCCTATAACTATGCAGATGACTTACGCAGGCAAAGGTTATGTAAACAATTCTGCCTGCGAGTCAGGCTGCCGAACAGGCCACTCCATAATAAACATCGCCCCACCTAGAGAACTTCGTCCAACAGATACTTTACCGTGATGCCAGTTTACAATCCGTTGCACAATAGACAGGCCAAGGCCATAACCTCCCGATGAGCGGTTTCGACTGGTGTCCAACCGGGCAAATGGTGCAAATACTTTATCCCATTCATCTTCAGGAATACCTGCTCCGTCGTCTTCCACGACCATTTTGCATGAAACGCCATCAATCAAAAATGACATCCGCACTTGGCTGTCGGCATAGCGAATCGCATTACCAACAAAATTTTGTATCACACGGTGCAGGTAGCGCTCTTCCCCTTCCACCAAGCGATGTTTTTGAGGCAAGCTTTCAGGAATATGCTCTAGTGTGATGGTATTTTTTTTAGCTGCAGCGGCCATCTCGCCGAGTACGCGCTCCATCACACCATCAACATCCACCATAGAAAACTCCAGCTCAGGCGTGCTGTGCTCTAACTTGGCGTACGTGAGAATTTCATCAATAAGCTCATTAAGCTCTTGCATGTCATCATCCATGCCACCCAACAACGGCAGACGCTCAGCATCACACTCGGCATCTTCTATCATTTGCAAAGAAAATCTCAACCTTGCAACAGGCGTTCTAAGCTCATGAGAAACTGCGCGTATCATTTCATTCTGCATATCAAGAAGCATTTGAATGTGCTCAGCCATAGCATTAAATGCAGCCGCTAAAAAACCGATTGCATCAGCACTACCCACTTCTGCACGAACATCAAGATGCCCCTTTTTTATCTGCCTTGCAGCCTGTGCCAAACCAGCCAAACGTTTTTCTATCGGCCGCACCAACACATAGGAAACCAAACCCAGTAGCAGCATGTCCAAGCAGAGGATCGTCAACACCAGAACAAAGGGGTAATTATCAAAGCCCATAATAGGCCCCACCAATAGGTAGTGGTCAGAAAGCGGCATCTGAGAAACCAAAATGGGTCGATCTAAACCAACGCGCATATCAACGACCGCACCACCCGCTTTTAGCCGAGCTTGCTGATTTTTATTAAGCATCATTTCAGACAAGCGCTGAACAGACAGCTCATAAGGGAAATAACCCGCTATCTTTGCCAGTTTATTTTGAGACGTAATCGAAGATGTGTTATCAATATTCTGAATAACCAAGTGTTGCGTTAAACCTGGCAAATCTCGAAGAGTAGAAGTGCTTTCAAACCCTAAAAAAAGCCCGCTTTCCTTTAATCGATAAAATATAAATTGCTGGGACTGTCCTGCGCTTTCCTGCTTCCCGCTTGCTGACAACCCACCCTTAAGTCTCACCAACTGGCGACGCCCTAAGCCAAGCTCCTGCTGAGTAAAAATTTTCCCTCCAATAGCAAAACGCTGATTAATGCGCGCAAGCCAAACCAAACGCTCTTCTGGAGAAGAGGAGTCGAGATAGTCACCCATAAGCGTAATAACACCCTGCGTGACACTTTGCTGATATTGCAGATAGCGGTTTTGATTAACGGCGAGAAGCACAAGATAGGAAACGAGAGAAAGAACAAGAAATGCTGTAAGAATGCCGCCATAGAGCTTTAAAAAAATTCGAGTCATATGGCGACCTTCCCCTTAAATACTAAGGCCAGCTAAACCAGTAAGATAATTTTAGGTGATTTCCTTAACAAATAAATACCCCTTGCTTCGAACTGTTTTAATTCTCTTAGGGCTCATAGGATCATCGCCAATTTTTGGACGAATTCGTGAGACGCGCACATCAATAGATCGATCCTGCCCATCGTATTCAATACCACGCAACACCTCAAAAATCTCTTCACGCGAAAGTATTCGGCCTGCATTGGACGACAGCAACCACAGCAAATCAAACTCGGCACTGGTTAAATCGACACGATCATCTCTCAACCACACATCACGAGAGGCATGATCAATAACTAAGTCTGCAAATTCAAGGCGCGAACCACCTTGAGAACCTGCGCCATTGCCACCTTCGTTCTTCGCACCAACTTGAGAACGACGCAGTAGCGCTTTTATTCGCGCTAACAATACTCTGGGCCGAACTGGTTTCGAAAGATAATCATCTGCACCCATCTCCAAACCGAGCACATGATCCACATCATCTGTACGAGCAGTCAACATCAAAATTGGATTTACATACTGGGATCGCACTTCTCGACATACCGCCATGCCATCCTTTGAGGGAAGCATCACATCGAGCACCACTAAGTCGGGTTGATCATTAATAATTCGATCAACGGCCTTCGCGCCATCCATTTCAATGGAAACATTAAGCCCATTGCCTTCCATGTATTCTTTAGTAAGAGATGCCAATCGCTCGTCATCTTCTACAATCAGAATTTTTGGATTTCCCTGAAAGCCCACTGCCTGCGGCTCATTCGTGTTAATCGATTCCATACCATCCCCTTGTAACATTCCACTACTTCTCCACTGCACACTTTGATCGAGCAATTAGAGAGAAAGAAATAAAACTCCAACCAAACCCATTTCACCACTCTTACTTCTATACAAAAAATAAGCATTACATAAGAAACTAGCACAAAAATTTACATCTGGTAGTGAGGCGACACCTAAGACAGAGCAAACTCATATAAAACAATATAAACAACTAATTCCTTATAACTATCATCACTGAAACTTATTTCTAATCTTAGTTCATATTACTTATTGGTCAAATAAGGTGCAAAATTCAATAAAAATTGTCGCTCTGAACTTGCGAAGTATACCCTACGGGGTATAGTATATAGAAATCATCATGCAAGGATTAACGCAATGAAGCCAGAATATAAAGAAGCTATGCTTAAGCGCTTAGCACGAATTGAGGGCCAGATTCGAGGCATTCAAAAGCTCATTAATTCCGACGATGATTGTGAGAAAACCGCTCAACAAATGTCTGCAGCAAGAAAGGCGCTGGATAAAGCCTCTCACGAGATGCTCGCGTGCATGATTGAGCGGGAAATTGACAATAAAAATGTGTCAAACCTTTCGCCAGATGAAATGGAAAAAATAAAAACCCTGATAAGCAAATACAGCTAACACCGAAAATTAAAATAAGAGCAACAGGATTTTGGAGCAAGTTATGAAGGAAAAAATCGTCAACATCTCTCTTGAGCGCCCTAAATTAATTATCGCTATTTCGCTTATCCTAGCGATTTTATTAGGGGCCATGATTCCACAAATAAAAATCGATACTGATCCTGAAAACATGCTTCCGCCTGATGAGCCTGCGCGTTTATTTCACACTCAAACAAAAGAAAAATTTGGTCTTCACGATATGATCGTGGTTGGTGTTGTGAATGAAAACAGCGCTAACGGAATTTACAATATAAAAACACTGGGAAACATTCATGCGCTCAGTAAAGAAATCAAAAATATTGAAGGCGTGATTCAAGAAGACCTGATGAGCCTGACAGAGGCTGATAATATACTGCAGGATGGGCCGGGGACCATTCGCTTCGAGTGGCTGATGAACACGGCACCCACGACACTTGAGCACGTTGAAAAGATTAAATCTGCCGTTAATCGTTTACCCATGCTTAACAACACAATGGTTTCCGGTGATGGTAAAGCAGCCGGCATCTATATCCCCATTGTTGAGAAACACGAAAGCTATCGCATCGCCAGTGAAGTAAAAGCGATTATTGATACACTTGACAGTGACGATGAATTCCATATCACAGGGCTCCCCATTGCAGAAGACACCTTCGGTGTAGAAATGTTTATGCAAATGGCTATTTCTGCACCACTGGCGGGGTTGTTTATTTTCGCTTTAATGTGGTACTTCTTCCGTAGCGTCACTCTCATCACTGCCCCCATGATAATGTCAATGATAGTCGTGATTGCAACAATGGGTTTGCTCATTGGTATGGGATATACCGTTCATATCATGAGCTCGATGATTCCGATTTTTCTTATGCCTATCGCCGTGGTGGATTCCGTACACCTTTTATCTGAGTTTGCTGACAATTACCGACCCGGTAAAGACCCAAAACAAGTGACGCGCGAGGTTATGCAGCATTTATTCACCCCCATGCTGTTTACATCTATTACCTCTGCCTTGGGTTTCGCCTCGCTTGCGCTTACGCCTATTCCTCCTGTTCAGGTATTTGGTCTTTATGTCGCATTCGGAATTCTTCTCGCCTTCGTATTAACGGTAACCTTTATTCCCGCTTACATTGCATTGCTTTCACCAAAACAATTACAAAACCTCGGCAAGGTTGATCACGACCAGGAAAGCAATGGATTGCTAGCCAGATTTTTGCGCCGTTTAGGTGAAAAAAGCCTGGCTGCACCCAAATTAATAGTGTCACTAACGGTTATCGTTTTAGCGATCAGCATTTTCGGGATCACCCGCATCCAAGTCAATGATAACCCTGTGCAATGGTTTGCCAAAAGCCACCCTATTCAAGTCGCTGATAAAACCCTTAACAAACATTTTGCCGGTACCTACAACGCCTTTATCGTATTATCGAAAAAGGAAGGCGATTCAAAAGAACGCTTCCTCGCCAACTTTGATCGGGTTATTAGCGAAGCTCGCTCTAATCAGCTTGATTTAGAAGAACTTAGCAAGGTTGCACACACGTCCATAAAAGAACAACCTTCCCTTGATGAAGCACTGGAAGGCATCATTAATCAACTGGACGAACGCAGCTTTGATGCAACAGATGAGCAACTCCCTTATATTGACCAACTGTTAGAGCTATCTGAGGAACAAGCAAGCGAAGAAAAATACTTTCAAAGTCCAGAGGCATTGGCTTATATCGAACAGCTTCAAACAGCTCTGCTAGAAAGCGGTTATGTCGGCAAAAGTAACTCCATCGCTGATATTGTCAAAACCGTCTATCGGGAATTGCGCGGCGGTGATCAAGAGCACTTTGTACTGCCAGATTCAAATGAAGCTGTTGCACAAACGCTTCTTAGTTATCTTGGCAGCCATAGACCTAACGACCTCTATCACATGGTGACGCCTGACTACCGCGACGCATCGATCTGGCTGCAACTCAAAAGTGGCGACAACATTGATATGGCCTATGTGACGGAATTTGTTGATGCTTATGTTGCTACCCACCCCCTACCAAAAGATGTTGCACTGGAATGGGCAGGGCTCACCTATATCAACGTGATTTGGCAGGACGCTATGGTAAAAGGCATGATCGGAAGTTTGATCAGTGCATTTATCGCAGTATTTGTGGTAATGATTATTTTATTCCGCTCCGTAAGTTTTGGCTTAATCGCCATGATCCCGCTAACGGTAACAATCACATCCATTTACGGGGTTATTGGTTTTATAGGCAAAAACTATGATATGCCAGTGGCGATTTTATCCTCACTCACCTTGGGTTTATCGGTAGACTTTGCCATCCACTTTTTGGAACGTAGCCGCGCCATTTTCAAGCAGACAGGTAGCATCAAAGAAACTCTGTTACATATGTATGAAGATCCCGCACGCGCCATTAGCCGAAACGCCATTGTGATTGCGATAGGGTTCACACCATTACTGTTCGCACCACTGAGCCCCTACCAAACCGTGGGTGCCTTTTTGGCCACAATAATGGCAGTATCATGCTTAGTTACCTTAATGGTTCTGCCCGCCGTAATATCCCTTACTAGCAATTTTCTATTCAAGCCCGAACAAAATAAACTCGGAGAAGAAAAATGATAAAAAAATTAGCCGTACTGTTACTACTATATCCGCTATCGTCATTAGCAGCCGATCTGACGGATGTTAATGAAATTATCAATCGCGCGAACAACGCGGCATTTTATACCGCGAATGATGGGCGTGCTGTTACGCGCATGACCATCGTGGACAGCCAAGGGCGAAAGCAGCTCCGCCAGTTCACCATTCTACGTCGTGACATAGAAGATGGTGGTGATCAAAACTATCTGGTCTATTTTACCCGGCCATCTGACATTAAAAAAACCATGTTTCTAGTTCACAAACTTCCAGGAAAAGAAGACGACCGTTGGCTTTATCTCCCCGGTTTAGATTTGGTGAAGCGTATCGCCTCAGGTGACAACCGCACCAGCTTTGTTGGGTCTCACTTTTTCTATGAAGATATTTCAGGGCGTGACTTGGATGCAGACACGCACACCCTCACACAAACCGATGAAACGTTTTATGTTGTTAAAAACATCCCCAAAAACCCTGCCTCAGTAGAGTTCTCGCAATACACAGTTTGGATAGATAAAAACAGCATGATCCCCATAAAAACAGAATATAAAGATGAAAAAGGAGAGGTTTACCGACGTGTCGAAACCTTAAAGACAGAAATTATTGGCGGCTTTAATACAGCGACCAAAATGAAAGCGTCTAACCTCAGAAACAACAGTTACACAATTAATGAAATGCGTTTCATTCAATACAACTTGGGTGTGCCTGAAAATATTTTTATTGAACGCTCCCTGAGAACCCCCCCTATTAAATGGTTAAAACGCCGCTAAGCCAAACTGGAGGAAAAATGACATCGCACCCTCGTTTAAAAAACGCCCCCACCGCTCTACAGCGACTTCTTAGCTATGTGCTATTGGGCTCACTGTTTTTAGCAACAAGCTCATCCTTACACGCAGAAACTGAAGACAGTTGGGATGATGAATGGGGCGAAAGCGAGAGTGAAGGTAATTTCAGTATTAACCACCGAGTTGAGACTGGGTTTGGCAGTTTTATTCACAACAATAATTATGTTGAGGAAGACAATAGCCTTGCTGAAATTCGCTACCGCTTCGATATGGCAAACTACTGGGGTGAAACACTCGGTAGTTTAAAAGCCGATATCACAGCGGATGACGTTGCAGGTGAAATGACCGTATCCTTGCGGGAAGCCATTATCGCCCTACCCCTTGCAGAGAAGGTAGACGTGAGAGTCGGTCGGCAGATACTGACTTGGGGTACAGGAGACCTTCTGTTTCTAAATGATTTATTTCCAAAAGATTGGGTCGCTTTTTTTAGCGGACGCCCCATGGAATACCTCAAAGCGCCCTCTGATGCCGTTAAAATAAGTATTTTTAATACGTCTGCCAATATCGATATTGTTTGGACACCCATTTTTAACGCTGATGAATACCTAAATGGAGAACGTTTTAGTTTTTATAATCCATTAAATGGAAACCTTTACGGGGCACCCCCCAAACTAAGCGGCTTAGAACCAGACGAAAAATTCAACAATGGTGAACTAGCCATTAGGCTGTACCAGAATATCAACAGCCAAGAGTGGGCCATTTACGGCTATCGAGGGTTTAACAAACAGCCCACGGCTTATAACCCAAGCATAATGCGCCCTACATTTACCAAGCTGCAAGTATTGGGGGCAAGTTTGCGTAGCCCTTTAGCGGGCGGTTTATTCAATACTGAATTTGCATGGCATTATTCCTTGGACGACAAAGAAGGACTAAATCCATTCACCCCCAACTCACAACTTCGAGTCCTACTGGCTTATGAAAAAGAGGTGATTAGTAGGCTAACCGCAAGCGCTCAGTTTTATGTCGAAAACACCCTTGATTACGATGCACTGCTTTCTCACTCATTCAATGCGGAAAGAGAGGCTGAAGAATACCGCACCCTCACCACCTTTCGACTAAGCTATCGGGCATTACAAGATAAATTAATGTTATCCCTTTTTGGATACTACTCGCCTAGTGATAAAGACCATTATTGGCTACCTAAGGTGAATTATCGCCTAAGCGACAAGGTATCGTTTGAATTTGGCGGTAACTTTTTTGGCGGGGATGAGCGCTATACATTTTTTGGTCAACTGGAAGACAACAGCAATATTTATGCGCGTATGCGTTATGATTTTTAGTAAAATCTAACGAGAACAACAAGGTATCAATCTAGAAATACTATTTTATGGACTCAGGGCTTATTGGATACATTATCGGCGTAGTTTTAATCATTAACGCGCTAAAAAGCATACTCAAAGGCCATGGTAAACAAGGCGTATTCCATCAAACCGGGATGGGCTAGTTTCACTTTACCCAGCGCATAATCTGCTGAACTTTGGTAAAACTCTGCCGAAATAGTCGTTTTCCAATCACCCGCTTTTGTCACAAGCTTTACGCCGGTGGTAAATGCCCCATAGGGCGATAGACGAAAATCACTCGACTGATCACCAAGGAGTGTTCCATCATCGAAAACAACGTAAAAATCTGCTTGGCTTTGGGTGTAATAGCGTATTGATGGCACAAGTAACACATCGCTTGTGATGGGTTGAAACCACGCGAGGTCTATCGTATGACTGATCATTGCCCAGTCATCGGTATAAAGTCTGTAATCCAGGTGTACGCTGCTTTGCCACTTTTCAAAATAATGCCGAAAGCGGTTTGTCCATGCAAACTGCACTTTAGAATCGGGCCGTTTATCTAGCGTTTTATAAGGGTCTGAAAGGTAGCCATCTAAAAATGTAAGGCTCAGCCCTGTCTGAAATTGTGTGGTGGGATTAATAACCTGAGTAAACCCTACTACGCCGGCATACGAGGTTTTATCCTCCTTTTTTGGGCGAACATATCGCTCATCTTGGGTCGGCTTCAAACTGTCGAAAGACAAACCGACGCCCCAACTTAAAGTTTGAATTTTCTCGTTACGAGAATGCTCGCCTTCTACGCCAAGACTGAGTGCTTGATAATCATTTTCGCTGGAGTATCCCAAGGTAGCCCCATACACCGCATCCACTTTGCCAAAATAGCGTAAATTACCGGACAGATCTCGGCGTGACTCGTCGATACTCGCGCCACTCATATTCAGTTTTGCACTATTATCCCTTCCTACAACATTACCCATCGGGGAGGCTCCGCTCATTTCTTCCGTTAGGTAGTTTAAGGTAAGATCATATTCGTCCTTCACGGGTGTCAATAATTGGAATTGATTGACGGAGATTTGATATCGCGGTGATTCTTCGCCATTGGCGGTAATCAATCCTGAAAGGTCTTTTTCAGAATAATTTGCATGCTGAAAACGAACAATCTTTTTATCTGCTTTTTCACTACTATAGGCATTATTGGATATGCCAGGTAAAACCATCGCTGCTGCTGTCAGCGCAAGTAGGGAGCCGGATATTTTTTTATCTGTTTGCATAGGGATGCCGTAATAGATGATTGGTATAAAGTGGTACTGACCAGAAATTACTTTATAAACAAAGAGCTTGAAAATAGGCGCTATTAGTTACAACCACAACCACCGCCACCCAGACTTGCTCCGCCTGTACTTCCCTCTTTACTAAAATAAACGTGGTCCTTTAATTGTTTAGCAAGTGGGTCAGGATCCCACGCCATTTCCCCTTTGGCCAAGGTACCCTTCTCCCATGCGTTTACCTGAACGCAACCACTGAAAAGAGTGCACGTCAAAACCAATATAAAGGAAATAATTCCTGAATTACGCATACGGTTAAACCTGATCAATGAATCGATTATTTTTCGCTGAGAAGGGCTAATACCTGTTTCTCGATTTTAGCCATGTCACCTTTTTTAAACCCAACATGAATGTGGCGAATAATGCCTTTTTTATCGATAAGGTAAGAGGTTGGCATACCTTTAAGGCGATATAGCTCAGGAGTTTTCCCCTTTGGGTCTGACAGAACAGGAAAGCTCACAGGAAATTTTTCAAGAAAGGCAATGCCGTCTTTTGGTTTTACATCGACATTAACACCCACCACCTCAAACCCTTTTTTGGAGAGATCTGATCGCAATTCATTAAGCAGAGGCAGTGAAACACGACAACTTCCACACCATGATGCCCAAAAATCCAAATAAACCACCTTGCCTTTCAACTGTTTTAAATCCAACTGAGATTCACCCGTTAAATGAGGCAGAGAAATATCCGGTGCTCTATCACCAACATTCGCAGCGCTGCAGTTAACACTAACAAAAAATAACAATAGAAAAGCCGATAATGTTTTAACCATATCATTTCTCATTAATTTTTCCTTATGCGCCGAATATATTAAGGTACGGGCCTTCTAGGGGGTGTTGCCGACTGTTTGCGTGGCTGGTTATTCCTGCCATTTGCCGTAATGCGGCATGAATATGTTGTGGTGTAATTTTTGTGCCATTTGCATCAGGCTGCAAGGTCGTTGTATTAACAGGCAAGGCTTTAAAGTTCTCATCCGTAGCACCTACAACACTGTTCCCACCAACTCCCATACCTAAGGCTAGCATACTGGTGACTGGCCAATGATCTTCACCGTTACCGCTATTATAGTAGGGAGTTCGCCCAAAATCAGAGCTCACTAAAACCGTTGTTTTTTCTCTTATTCCGAGGCGATCCAGTTCTTGCATAAGGTGATCAACCCCATCGATCAATCTTGCTAAAGAAAATAATTGATTTCTATCATGCGTGCCATGCGTATCGAAACCTCCTGACACGAGGTTGGCGGATACAGCCAAGCCAGATTTAAATGCAGCAGCCGCCATTTCTGCTTGCCCACGCATGCCACTAGAAAGACTTGCCGGCAGATAGGATATAAGACTATCGAGATTATTATCCCCCATGCTCACCGTGAACAATTGTGAAATTGAACGCTTTCGCTGCGGCAAGGTGGCATTCTGAATGAGCCTGTTTTTTCGATTTAACTTTGCTTGTTCAACGCGCTCCATCACATCGTTATTTAAGTATAGGGAATTCTCATTGTTTACATCGTAACGATTGGGGTAAGTCAAACGCTGAAAACTGCTAGCACTGCCAGCACGTGTGGGTGCGACAAGCCCGGCAGTGGCGTCGTAACCACCGTTGCTCATAAACGTCATGGGTTTAGACGGTGCATAAATACTCGCCACGAGCGCTGCAAATGCTGGCTGTCGTTTATCTTCAAGAATACCGCTCCACACATAGCGTGTACCACCTTCATGACTATTCGTATTGGTATCAATGCCATTAATAATTCGCATGTCACTGGCATAGGTATTAAAGAACGCATCAAAGTTGGTGAGAGCCATATCCGTTCGCACAGTACTTGTGGCCAAGGTAGGATCAGGAAGAGGCGCGTAACGAATGGGTGAGCCGCCTACGCTTAAGATTTGCTCAGGTAAAAAGTTATTGACTGGGCCTTTGCCATCACTGCGTTCGGCATTGCCTTTCGGGTCGCACAGGCTGGTTGGGTCCCAACCACCGCCGGCATGCACCATGACAAAAAACTGGGCTACTTCTGACGCCGCAAAGGCCTTTGAGCTTAATCCATAGGGAGCGCTTACGGCCAATCCACTTGCCCCGAGAAGTTTTACAAAGTCACGTCTATTCACGATAATTTCTCCAGTATTTAGGCAGGTTATTCGTATAAGAATTGGTAATCAGCAAGCATGACTGTCAAGACCGCCTGCCATGACCGAAGAAGGTATTCTTTGTCCAGCTCGATATAATTATCCGCGCTGAGCGCATCCCCTGTATCAGGGTTGCTTCTGAGCCGGCAAGGAGAATTCAATCGAAGGTTTGACCAGCTTCCATCCATAACAATAGACTGGAGCCCTTCCAAGCGAATGGTATTAAAAAGCTCGTACATTTCGGTCGCCTCGGCGCTATTCGTCGATACATCCTCGCCATAGAAGGTCCAAAACAGGTGACTCATGTTTGCTCTTATGCTTGCCTCGCTTGTCGTCGTCATCTCAACCAATGGGAAGACCAATCGTTGAGCTGCTGGCTTAAAGAAATCACGCGACAACACCTTGCACGCCATTTCAGATGCCATACGATTTTGCACTGCTACCATCAAACCGTTAGGTGATTCGATCCGATTAATAACCGTATCAGAATCAATCCCTCCGTATAGCTGGCGATATGAATC
>JAESUE010000072.1 GCA_016763235.1 Pseudomonadales bacterium | reverse complement strand
TGGTGTTTGAATCAGAAGAAATCACTTATTCGCTACAGAAAAAAAATGCCGCCACAGCAGAGCAATATGATGTGCCCAGCGATGAAGCAACCACTCATGAAGACGAAAACATTCTGCCCAAGGTTTGGTTTCTGTCCAGTGGTGAAATAACCCCCTTTAGCATTGCGATGTTTTCCGAAAGTGACAGCGATCGACGTTACCTCATCAGCGCCAATGCGGTGGGTGAAATCATACTTCAAACGCCAAACTCTGCAGGTGGGTAGGCCAATGCGAACCTTTCGTTCATCTGCCGGATTTACCATATTGGAAGTGTTGCTGGCTGTGGCCGTTCTCGCGATTATTTCAGTCGGCCTTTACAACGTGAGCGGCTCTAATATTATGGCCCATCAACGCATTCAGGATAAAACACTGGCCCATTGGGTTGCCCTGAATAAAGCCGTAGAATTTCGTCACTTTGAGTCTTACCCCTCTCCCGGCATGAAAACATACGATGCAAAAATGGCAGGCCAAGAATGGCAGATACAAGCGACCATTAGCGCCACCGATCATAAAGACGTGCGCCAGATTATTATTGAAGTGGGAAAAAAACCGGATGGTAAGCAGGAAAAGTTTATGCCTGCCGCAAATGTATTAACCCTCGTAAAGAAAGCTCCGTGATGTCTACATTCGCACAGCCGCGCCAGAAAGGTTTTACTCTCATTGAGCTGGTGATTGCCATCGGCATTTTTTCCCTTATCGGTCTCAGCGCAAGACTCATTCTTAATGGCATTCTCACCGCAAACGAAGTTAGCCAACGCCATGGTGACCAAATGGCCGCTTTGCAGCGTGGTTTCCTCTTTATTCGCCGAGATTTTGAACAAATCATCAATCGCCCAATCGTGGATGAATATGGAACAGAGCAGGGTTCCGTCATCGGTATTGAAAACGGCGTGGAGTTCACCCGTGCAGGCTGGAGCAACCCCTTGCCTGATAACCATCGTCGCAGCGAACTACAGCGTTTGCGTTATGTGTTGGAAGAAGGGTCTTTAATCAGAGAATATTGGTTTGAACTAGATCGTGCCTCTAATACCTCCGCGCGTCGTGCCGCTCTGCTTAGCGACATCAAACATTTTGCATTGCGTTACTACGATGGAAAAACGAAAGAATGGATGCAAACATGGCCCCCCGTAGACCCTGAGCGCAAAAACGACTTACCCCAAGTGATCGAAATGTTGATCGAAACAGAAAATATGGGTGAGATTCGTCGCTTGTTTAGCATTGCCAGTGGTGCGATATGAGTCTTAGGAAAATGAAACGCCAGCGAGCGAGCAAACCCAGGCAAAAGGGCGTCGCCTTAATCACCGTACTGTTAATTTTTGCCGTGGCTTCGGTCATTGCTATTCAAATGTCTAGCCGCTTGCAACTTGATTTGCGCCGTACTGAAAACATGCTCGCACTGGATAAAGGGGCCGCCTACGCCCGAGGTGCCGAAGATTATGCCATGGCCCTAGTGCCCGACTTAATCAAAGACAATCCCCAAGCGGTTACCTTGGCAAGCCAAAATCTTCCGCCTTACATCGTTGAAGAAGGCGTGCTGCAGGTTTCCATTTACGAGTTAAGTGGGCGTTTTAATATCAACTGGCTCGATTCTGTTAATAATGACCCCGACGAGCCCTCGATTGATGCGTTTGAACGTTTCGTCGTTGAGCTGGGAGTTGATGCCGCGCAGGCCAGAGACCTTGCGATTGCCATTGCTGACTGGATAGACGCCGATGATGACCCAACTGGCGTTGCCGGTGCAGAAAGTCAGGAATACCTGCGCTATGAACCTCCTTATCGCACCGGCAATCAACCCTTTCAAAGCGTTAGCGAGCTACTTTTGGTGCGCGGCATGACCGGCGAACTCTATGAAACCTTAAAGCCCTTTATTTGCGTTTTGCCCTCCAGTTCAAAGCTGAATATAAATGCCGCATCGACTCCGGTTATCCTCTCGCTTAGCGATAAGGTGACAACTGATAATGCCCAACAGCTTATTACCGATAGAGAAGCGCAAGCCTTAAGTGCTATCCCTAAATATTTGGGGCTGGACAAAGATCCTGTGGTGGGGAATGTGATATTCTCACCCGAATATTTTCTTCTGAGTACCGAAGCCGATATTCTGGGCAGAAAAAGTAAGCTCAGTAGCATCGTGTACTTACCGCCAGCGGGCAGCACCAAGAAGCCAGTTGTGTTAAGTAGAAATCAGAGTATATTTTGATCTGATTTATTGAGATCCAAGCACCTTCGCCCCCTAATTTGAGTTGGAATAAGTAAACGTGGCCCATCAACTTCTGATACGAATCCTTGAGCATACCGACGAAGAAAGTGGCGCAGTGATGGCCGAATGGGGTTTGATCCACCCAGAACTCAAGCGCCTGATGGATGTGTCCATCTCCCCCCTAAGCAGCATCAAGCCGACACTGGCAAGCAAATACGCTTCCCTGTTATTACTAAAAACCATCGTGCTGGTGCCGGGGCAGCAAGTAGTACTGAACTCCGTTAGTATTCCCAGCAAACAAGCTCGTCAGATACAACAGGCGCTTCCCTTTATGTTGGAAGAAGGCCTTGCCAACGAAATTGAAGATAACTTTTTTGCTCTTGGCCCCCGTGATGACGATGGCAGGTTGAATGTTGCCATCGTCAACCATCGCAACATGCAATACTGGTTAGATCAGCTAGCCCAAAGCCAGCTTAAAGCCGATGTACTCTTACCTGAAACCTTGCTGATTCCTGCTGATTCATCCCGTAACACCCTCGTCATGGGTGAAGAAAATAGCTGGTTGCGCTGGGGTGATTATCAATGCTTACGCTTTAACAATGCACTGGCAAGCACCGTATTAAAAACCCTTGATGAAGAAACAATGTCCCGTGGGTTTACCCTCATGTCGGCAGGCGGGGAAGGTGCGAAACAGCCCCTCGAATACATCAAAAATACCCTAGATACTTATTACGCCTCTTTGCAATCCGCCCAATCTAAGGCGCAAAATAGCACAACACCGGCTGAACACAGCCAAAGTGATACGGGTCTTAATGCCTCAGACCTGCTTTCTGATTCAGATAACCACGAAGCCGATCAAGCAATTCGTTTGCAGCCTCACTTTCTCACGCTACTCCATGTTTTTGCAGAAGAGATTATTGCTGGAAAAACAAACGTGCTCAGCAAATTCAACCTGCTTCAAGGGCAATACAAACCCAAAGGGCCGGGCATTAGCCTAGGTTTTAACTGGAAACCCCTAGCAGCGGTCGCTGTCGTTTGGTTTATCACCTTAATCAGTGCTCAACTGCTTAATGCCGCCAAAACTGATAGAGAGGCCGAGCAATACCATCAGCAGGCAGAAAGCCTTTATCGCAGTTATTTCCCCAACGACAAGCGCATCGTAAATGTGAAGAGTCAAACCCTAGCGCACCTCAAGCGTGCTGGTACAGGGGGCGCGGGTGCAGGAATGCTCGAACTTTTACACCCAGCAGGGAAAGTAATACACCAGTTGAATAAGGCAAACACCAATAGGCCTCTGCAAATTAATCGAATTTCTTTTGAAGAACGTTTAAACGAACTTCGTCTGGATATCAGCGCGAAAAAGTTTGACCAGCTCGACCAACTTAAAGTTAGCCTTGAGAAACAGGGGCTAAGTGTTGAAATTGGTTCTGCCGTAGCCCAAGGGCAGGGCATCGAAAGCCGTATTAAAATTAAGCGCAGCTAAAAAGGCTGTAACTGTTTAATCGTTACCAAAGGTTTTACTTCATGCTTGAAAAGCTACAACAAAAATTTGAGCCCCAGCTCAGCCTTATCAGCGCACGGTTTAACCAGCTAGAAACGCGAGATCAAAAAGCACTGCTCATACTCGGTGCTTTCGCCGCGCTTATTCTGGTGTATGCGCTTATTTGGTTGCCCGTAGCGGACAAAACCCACAATGCAGAGCGCAGCCGTGATGCAAAGCGCAGCTTAGTAGAGTGGATGCAAAGCAAAGAAAGCGAAGCCATGGCCGTAAGTGGTGCGCAGGGCAATAAAAATCAAACGAGCAGCGCACCCATGCTGAGCATAATCAACCAGAGTGCACAAAAAAATCGTATTAGCCTGAAACGTTTCGAACCAGAAGGGAATGCAAAGCTAAGAGTATGGGTAGAAGATGTGCCATTTAATAACTTTATCCTCTGGGTGCAAGTTCTGGAAAGCGAACATCAAATCCACGTTGCAAGCATGTCGTTGGATAACCCCGATCAATCAGGAAGAATTAGCGCAAAGCTTATCCTTAATCGTTAATCGTTAAGCTTTGAGGTGAATGACTAACGCAAGTTTCGGAGCACACACCCGTAGGTTGGGTCGAACGGAGCCTTGCCCCTTGATTCATGTTGATGCCAGTGTGAGGCTAACATCGGCATCATAGTTACGTTAAAGTACAAAGTGTTGGGTATCACTGCGTTCCACCCAACCTACCAGAGCAACAAAAAGCATATTTTAAACCATTTTCAAGCCCCGAAATATGAATAACGAAGGCTATTTTCGGAGCACACACCCGTAGGTTGGGTCGAACGGAGTGACACCCAACAAATTCGAACGGAGCCTTTCCGCTTGATTCGTGCTGATGCCAATGCGAGGCTAACATCGGCATCATAGTTACGTTAAGGCGCAAAGTGTTGGGCCTTTCAAGCCATTCTGAGCACACACCCGTAGGTTGGGTCGAACGGAGTGACACCCAACAAATTCGAACGGAGCCTTGCCGCTTGACTCGTGCTGATGCCAATGCGAGG
>JAESUE010000071.1 GCA_016763235.1 Pseudomonadales bacterium | reverse complement strand
CTTTCGAAACAGCGGTATGGCAAGAGCGTACTTCGCGGCTAATGCCATGCCCTTGCTTCACCGGGTCCAAATTATTCACATCATGAGTGTTCACGCTAAATCCGGAAGCATTCATATGCTCGACCCAGCTTGAGCAACAACCGCATGTGGGGCTTTTATAGACCTCTAACTGCTCTAGGCCTTCAACATTCCGACTGCTCTCCTGAGAGACAGCTTTCTCCTGCACCGTACTAACAGTCTCTTGTTTAGAGCAAGCGGCATTAAACACCACCAGAAGAGCCATTAAAGACATTGAAAAAAAGTGTTTTAAATACGCCATCACATCGTCCTGTTTACAAAGAGCTATAGATAGGGGCTTCAACAATAATGCCCCTCATTCCCATTCTAAAGGGAGGCTAACCATAAAGCAGCCTCACCCCTTAATCCAACGTAACTATTTAGCTCACGCTCAAATTCGCGCATAACTGTGTTAAAAAATGATCATTTAAGCGTATAAACTCACATTTTTCGCCTTACTCTGCTTAAATTTAAACACTTACAAAGTTCGCTAAATAGTTACAACCTAACAATATTTTCACCTATTTGTGATGTATTTCGACATAAACGGTCTCAAGCAGGGATTTTATTTCAACCTCACTAGGGAAAAAGCATTTTAACGGCATCAAATAAACCAAGCTCTGACAGATGCGCCTTATAATTATAGTGCAGGATAAAGAAGCGGAAACAAAACCAGCTGATTAGCACAGACACTAGAAGCCAACCTTGTAGCTGAAAAATTTCATAGAATTGCCACGGAATCACTGTATAACTATCTTTAACGTAACCACTCAACGAACACTGTTATGCACGAATTTGAGCGTGAGCTGAGCAGTGACTCTTTAACTAACAAACTGGGCATAGCAATGAGAATAGCAATCAATGGATATGGCCGTATTGGACGCTGTATTGTGTGGGCAATATATGAATACGGGCTAGAAAAAGAATTTGAAATTATTGCTATTAATGACTTAGCGGATAAAAGTGTTTTAACCCACCTCACCCGTTTCGACTCCACTCACGGGATTTTTAAAGCCGATGTAGAAGGTGACCAAGAAAGCATTTCCATTAATGGCCGACGTATTAAATTCCTCTCTGAAAAAAATCCAGAACTATTACCGTGGGGAAAACTCGACATCGATGTTGTTCTTGAATGCAGCGGAAGATTCAAAAGCCGTAATCTGGCCGAAACCCATCTAAAAGCCGGAGCCAAAAAGGTACTGATTAGTTACCCCATGGCCGAAGCCGATAAAACCATTGTATATGGCGTAAATCATCAAACACTTAAAAGTCAGGATAGAATCGTTTCAAATGCCTCCTGCACCACCAATTGCCTCGCTCCTTTAGCAAAAGCGCTCCATGACAGCGTCGGGATTAAGCAAGGTTTAATGACCACCATTCACTCCTACACCAATGACCAAAACTTGATAGACAAAGCTCACTCCGACCCCTACCGAGCAAGAGCCGCTGGCCTCTCAATGGTGCCCACAAATACGGGTGCAGCCAAAGCGGTAGGGCTGGTTATTCCCGAACTTAACGGAAAAATTGATGGTATGGCGATCAGAGTGCCCACTGCAAATGTTTCTTTGGTCGATTTTGTTTTTGAGCCAGAAAAACCTATAAGCGTGAACGAAGTAAACGCACTGATAAAAGATGCCTCAAACAATCACCTAAAAGGAATTCTCGCCTACAACGACCAACCATTGGTATCCATTGATTATAATCACAATCCTGCATCGTCAATATTTGACGCGCCACAAACGCGCGTACTTGGCAGTCAATGCAAAGTTATGAGCTGGTACGATAACGAGTGGGGCTTTTCAAACCGAATGTTACAAGTAGCGAAACTAATGGCATCACTGAGCCCCTAACACCCTCTCGTTATAAATAAAATGATCACTCTATTTCAATTGACTGTTTATTACCGTCTTCATCAATTTTTACAAAAACGAAACTCGTTTTGCAGACAATAGACTCCTCACCGCTTTCAGGGTGGTGAGAGTTAACCAGGACATTAATCGTCACAGATGTTCTTCCCATGTGCCCAACCTCGCCTTTCATCTGAATGATATCCCCAACCTTCACCGCTTTAATAAATTTTATTTCTTTTGTTAGCAGCGTTACCATTCGACAAGATTTGGTTGATTGAAAAGCGAGAATGGCAGCCGCCTCATCTAACCAAGCCATCATAAATCCACCGAACAAATTACCATTAGCGCCAATGTCTTTTTCCAAGCAAAGATGCTGTGTGATTAACTGCATATATAAACCTATTAAGTGTTAATAAACGTTAAATGTAACTATTCAGATCGCGCTTAAATTTGAACAGTTACAGTCAAATGGGACTATTAATTTAAGCCGTAAATTCGAACTATTTTCTTCTCCGGTGAAAATATGCGATAAAAAAACCGCAAATAGATCAACGAACTCTGTTACTGTTCAGATTGCGTTCAAATTTGAGCGTGAGCTGAGTCGTTACATAAAAACACTGACAACAGAATAAAGGGCAGCACTAAAAATAGTAATTTTTCGGGAGAGCAAGAAAATACCGCACGAGGAACCACAGCGTATAAGGCATACATAAGAGTTTGAGTACGGAACTGATGCGGCTATCGCGGAAAAGTGTATGTCCAGAAGTGCCCTAAAGACACATAAAGAAAAGGCAACTATTCAGCGAACTCTGTAACTGTTCAGATTGCGCTCAAATTTGAGCAGTACAAGGCAAAAAATATGCGTTTATATGGTTATTTCTTAACGCCGTTATGCGCGAATTTGGACGTGAGATGAATAGTTACAAGAAAAGAAGGCAACTATCAGCCTTTGTCCAGAACCGCGTAAATATCTGACAAGGAATAACCACGATACTGAAAAAAGCGTATACGTTTAGCTTTTTCCTTTCTGTCGTCACAAGGTGTATCACCGTATTTTTTATTCGATAGCTGTTTAAGCTGAGCAAACCAATCGATGTCGGTCTCTGCCATCGCCTTCTCAATTAAATCCGCAGAAAGCCCTTTGTTTCGTAATTGGTTTTTAATGCGACTGAGGCCATGAAATTTTGCGACGCCCGAACGAATGGCAATGTCTACGTAGCGCTCATTGCTTTGCAAACCCTCATCAGCCAGTGCCTGCAACTGCTCAAGTACCATTGATTCATCAGGAAACGTACGACTTAATTTAGATGCAAGTTCTTGAAAGGAGTGCTCACGTCGAGACAACAGAGCGAGGGCTTTAGCGCGAATATCCCGCGCTTGCTTCAGGATTTTTTCATCGCTGCAGGCCCCTTCAATACGGGCCTCATCGCCAGATGGGTTGAGAGTTAGGAATTCATCCACTTCCAAGTCAATATCCTTCGTAACTATTCAGCGAGCGTAACGACTCAGATTGTGTTCAAATTTAAGCAGAACAAGGCAAAAAATGTGCGTTTATATGTATAAATGATCATTTTTTAACGCTGTTATGCACGGATTTGAGCGTGCGCTAAGTCGTTACCAGCGAACTTGGCAACCGTTCAAGCTTGACTACAAGCTGAACCGTCACCTCGTATGTAGCTCTTACTCTGAAGAGGCAAGCTCTTCGCTTTTTTCTTCTTTTTCTTCAGGCTCATCCGTATTTAGCAGCGCATCACGAACCTGCTTTTCAATTTCCTCTGCTATTACGGTGTTTTCTTCCAAAAAACGGGCCGCATTCGCTTTACCCTGCCCAATTTTATCGCCTTTATGGGCATACCAAGCACCCGCTTTATCTACGATACCCTGCTTAACACCCAGATCAACCAACTCACCCATACGGTAAATCCCTTTCCCGTAGTGAATTTGAAATTCAGCCTGCTTAAAGGGAGGGGCAACTTTGTTCTTCACTACTTTTACGCGCGTTTCATTACCGATAACCTCGTCACCGTCTTTCACTGCACCCGTGCGACGGATATCAAGACGAACCGAAGAATAGAATTTCAAGGCATTACCACCAGTAGTGGTTTCTGGGCTACCAAACATGACACCAATTTTCATACGAATCTGGTTGATGAAAATTACCAGTACATCATTGTTTTTTATGTTACCGGTAAGCTTGCGCATTGCCTGAGACATCATTCTCGCCGCAAGACCGACGTGAGAATCACCAATATCACCTTCTATTTCAGCCTTCGGAACCAATGCGGCGACCGAGTCAATAACGATGACATCTACCGCACCAGAGCGTGTCAGCATGTCACAAATTTCCAGAGCTTGTTCGCCAGTATCGGGCTGAGACACAATCAGATCATCAATATTAATACCAAGCTTTTCTGCATAAATAGGATCAAGCGCATGCTCGGCATCAATAAAGGCGCAGGTTTTACCCTGTTTTTGTGCCTCAGCAATTACGCTTAATGTTAAGGTGGTTTTACCCGAAGATTCAGGCCCATAGATTTCACAAATTCGACCGTAAGGCAGGCCGCCTATACCGAGAGCAATATCCAAGCCAATAGAGCCAGTGGATACATTGGAGATATTCATGGCGCTTCGATCGCCCATCTTCATTATGGAACCTTTTCCAAACTGTCGCTCAATTTGTGTAAGCGCAGCAGCAAGGGCCTTTTCCTTATTCGCATCCATAATTTGACTCTCTCTATGTCTGATTAAGTAAGATGTACGAGCTGGAAGCCTGTCTAAAACCCACGCCCAACTGTCTTAACGGACAGTATTATGGCACAGTTTTTTCCTTTTGAAAGTTTTTTAACCAGAACTTTTTACTTTTTGTTGGGGGCTCTTAAAAGGGCCAAGCGAGGAGGTGAAAAGGATGCCCTGGCTAGGTAGATTCCAGCCGATGCAACAAACCCTCAAGCGCAATATTGATCGCCTGCTCCCGCACGGAAATGCGATTCCCTTTAAATAGATGACACGCAGATTCCACCTGCCGTCCCGCTACAGCCCAAGCAAACCATACTGTCCCCACTGGCTTTTCTTCGCTGCCCCCGCCCGGGCCAGCAATACCGCTGATCGCAACAGCAAGCTCGACCCCACTCTGAATCAGTGCCCCACTCGCCATTTCCTCAACGGTTTGCTCGCTCACCGCGCCGTAAGATTCCAGCGTGCTTGGCTGTACCAGCAAAAGCGTCTGTTTCATCTCATTGGAATAAGTAACCAGGCCACACTCAAACCACAGCGAAGACCCCTCTAACTCAGTAAGCGCCTTCGCAACACCCCCACCAGTACAGGATTCAGCCGTCACCATTCGCCAACCCCGAAGCAGCGCCTGATCACGTATTTTTTCAAGAAACTCTGTGCGTTTATTTAATAAGCCATTTTCCGGCATTCCAAAACACCTCTGCTTACGTTGTAACACCTCAGCGAACGCTGTAAGTGTTCAGATTGCGTTCAAATTTGAGCAGAACAAGGCGAAAAATGTGCGTTTATACGCATAAATGATCATTTTTTAACGTGTTATGCACGAATTTGAGCGTGCGCTGAGGTGTTACCGTACAAGTTAAGAAGAACCTGCGCCACTATTCACTAGAAATTGATGCAACGCGACATTTTTATGGGATTACCGCCCAATATGCGTAAACATCCATCCATAGTGATTAAATTTGAGTATTTTAGTTACCTTGTTCAGTAAAATGCTCAATTCAAATTGAGCTGGAATAACAGTCCAGAAATGACACAACACTAGAAAGGACGACACCAAATCAGATAGCGATACCCCGCGAACGGACCGCCCTAAAAACCATTAAGGAAATTTATTATGAATGCACAAAAACTAAGTATTTCGCTTTTACTTATCATCCTCAGCAATAGCGCTTTTGCCTTCTATGGCAGCGGCACCTCCAACCATAAAACATGTGCTCCCCCCGAGCTTACTCAGTTTAACCCACCACATTTAAGCGTTGTCCCCCCACAATCTGAATTTTCTTTTTTTGTTCCAAAAGGAACCCGCCCAAAAAGCATTGTCGTCAGTGTAAAAAAACAATCGGTTGACATGATAATTAGTGAAGCTGAAAAGGGATATACCGTATCCGGAAAGTTGCCTTCATCACTGCAAGATACTTATGCCAGAGTTGAGATAAAGGCGACGACTGCAGCTGGCTGCAAAGGGAATGGCGGTTGGTTACTGAATATTAGAAATAAAGAAAAACCTGTGGCTAATATTTAATTCAAATTGTAACGACTCACCTCATGCTCAAATTTGAACACAATCTGAACTGTTACAGAGTTCGCTAAGGTGTTACTTCAAATTTT
>JAESUE010000070.1 GCA_016763235.1 Pseudomonadales bacterium | reverse complement strand
TTTTTCGCTTTGTTCTGCTCAAATTTGAACGCAATCTGAACAGTTACAGAGTTCGCTGAATAGTTACCATTTTCTATGCGTTAAGGTAATTACGTAAATACGTTTCGAAGGGAAGGTCATTTTGTTGTTCCAGCAAGCTTTGCTGGTCGTGTGAACTCTTGGCCATCTGCTCGTAATATGCTTGATCAGCAGGGCTCAGTGTTCTTGAATGAAACTCCTTCGCTCGCAACGAGGCCATTTCCATCGCAAAATCATAAAAATTAATTTTGTTATCACTTAATGTGGACAGTATTTTTGAGGATGGAGTTAACGCACGGTTTTTAATTTTTTCATGCTGGGATTTTAGTGCCGACCGGTATAAGTCATTGCTGTTATGAGCGTGGTCGAGTAGTTCTGCTATGGCTCCCAGCTCTGGCCAGATTGTTTCCACCCAGCTTACGAGGGAAGATTGTTTTCCGTTAATCCGAAAGGTAGTGAGAGGGTTAAGGCCTTCTAGTACGACACTTTGGTTGTTTGATTTGATATTTTCCAGTTCTTTTTCATCAAAGGGCGGGCTTGGGTGAAGCAGGCAGTAAAGCGCAAAAATATCTAAAAAGCGCATTTGTTCTGCGTCAATACCTACGTCTAAAAATGGGTTGAGATCGATGCAGCGCATTTCAATATATTCGACCCCGCGTTTTAGCAATGCGGTGGTGGGGCGTTCGCCACTTTGCGTATTTCTCTTTGGTCTTATCTGCCCATAATACTCATTTTCAATCTGCAGAATATTACTGCTAAGCTGGTGGGGGGTTTTGTCGTTTTTTGCACTTAATGTTTCGTAAGGTGCGTGGGAGGTGTTCATGGCCGCACGTAGAGATGCAGCGTAGTCTTGGGCGGAGTCGTAGGAAACATTAAGACCAGATTGCGTATCACTCTGGTAGCCAAGGTCGCTCATCCGTAACGAGGTTGCGTAAGGCTGGTAAAGCGTGCCGAGGGATTTGTGCTGCTGGAGCGAATGGCTGCGTCCGGCAAGAAAAGAGGCGCATACTGCTGGCGAGGCACCAAAAAGATAAATAAGTACGGGGCTAAAGCGTTGGAAATTCCTGATTAAATGAAAGTACTGCTGTGACGTAAAATCCTGCAAGGGCTGATTATCTTCTAGCACTTCCTGGTAGTGGCACCAGAACTCTTCAGGTAGTGAAAAGTTATAATGAATACCTGAAATGGTTTGCATTAATCGCCCATAACGGTGACCAAGGCCTTTGCGATAAATATTTTTCATTTTGCCAATGTTGGACGAGCCATACTGCGCAATGGGAATAGTATGTTCTTGGCCCATTATGCAGGGCATGCTGTTGACCCATAGCAATTCGTCATCAATTTTTTGATAGGTGAAAGTATGGGTGTTTTTCAGGTAGCTCAGAGTGTCTTCAATACGTGTGAATGCGGGGGTAATTAGTTCCAGTAGGGCTTCGGAATAGTCAGTGGTAATGGCTGGATGGGTAAGTGCTGAGCCAAGCCCAGAGGGATGCGGTGTTTGGGCGAGATGCCCATCTGGGGTAACCCGCAAGCTCTCTTTTTCGATGCCTCGCCGGATATTCTGAATAGAACGCAGCCCCTGTGCTTGATTAAGGCTGCTGATGCGCTTTTCAAATAGATTACTCAAGTTTTTTACTCATCAAAGTGCCTTGCGGCGGGTGCGAGAATTTCTCTCTCGCGGGTGAATGCGGGCTGTCGGGGAGATTAACGTTGTAAGCCGTTAGCCTGTGTTTAAATCCGCGCAGCCTGAATGCTTGCATTACTTTTTCTTTAGGGTTGTCGCTTTTGCAAAAAGGTCTGCCATGGTGCCGGTTTTTCCGGGTGGTAGGGGCATATTGTTACCCGCTTTATTGTAAGAATTGTTTTTACCTGATTTAGTTCCAGCCCGTTTGGGGGCTTGTTTGGATTCCGGCGAGGATTTCTGTTGTGGTTGTTCATCGAGACGCATGGTTAGGGCGATTCTTGCACGAGAAATATCCACTTCAAGTACCTTCACCTTTACAATGTTTCCTGTTTTGGCCACTTCTCGCGGGTCTTTTACGAATTTGTTTGCCAATGCAGAAATATGTACTAAGCCGTCCTGGTGGACACCAATATCAACGAAAGCGCCAAAGTTTGTGACGTTGGTAATGACTCCTTCGAGAATCATTCCTTCTTTGAGATCTTTGAGGTTTTCGATGCCCTCTTTAAATTCAGGGGCCTTGAACTCCGGTCTTGGGTCACGACCGGGTTTCTCCAGTTCGGTGAGAATATCCTGGACAGTGATCAATCCAAAATCGCTTGTTGTAAATTGATCTGGGCTGATGGACTTCAGTACTTCACCATTGGCAATTAAGCTTTCAACGGGTCGATCACAGTGTTTGGCTATATTTTCTACGATGGAGTAACTTTCTGGGTGAACGGCTGAGCCATCCAGTGGATTTTCTCCGCTTGTAATACGTAGAAAACCAGCGGACTGTTCGAAAGTTTTTTCTCCGAAACGAGGGATTTGTTTCAGTTGCTCCCGGTTTTTAAAGGGGCCATTCTTGGCGCGAAATGTGACCACGTTATTAGCTATTGTTTGATTGAGCCCTGCAACGCGCATCATGAGTGGGGCTGAGGCGGTGTTGATATCAACGCCCACGGCGTTTACGCAGTCTTCAACCACAGCGTTGAGCGAGCGAGCGAGACGTGATTGGCTAACATCATGCTGATATTGCCCTACGCCGATGGATTTCGCGTCAATTTTCACCAGCTCAGCGAGAGGATCTTGCAAACGGCGTGCAATGGATACGGCACCCCTGATGCTTACGTCGAGATTTGGGAATTCTTTCGCTGCGTACTCTGAGGCAGAGTAAATGGATGCACCCGCTTCACTGACAACAATTTTCTTTAGTTTGAGATCAGGGTGTTGTTTGATGAGATCAGCAGATAGTTTGTCTGTTTCTCGCGATGCGGTGCCATTACCGATGCTGATTAAGTTGACGCTGTGTTTTTTACACAGTTGTGCAAGGGTATCAATGGACGCTTGCCATTGCTTTTTTGGGGCATGGGGGAATATGGTGGCGTGATCGAGGAACTCACCAGTTGGGCTGGTAACAGCAACTTTTACGCCGGTTCTAAGGCCAGGGTCGAGACCTATTATGGTGCAGTTTCCCGCGGGGGCAGCCATTAATAGGTCTTCGAGATTCTTAGCGAAAACCTTGATGGCTTCCTCGTCACTGGATTCTCTGATTTGAGAGAGTAATTCACTTTCTATATGATTGTGTAATTTAACCTTCCACGTCCAACGGACTACTTCGTTCAGCCAAGTGTCAGCCGCTCTGCCTTGATCCGTAATTTGAACGTGTTGTGCGATAAGGCCGATGCAGGGGTCGCTGCTATCCGTAAGGTTTTTATGCTGAATACTGATTTGTAAAAAACCAGTTTTTCTTCCTCTAAACATGGCAAGTGCACGATGGGAAGGAACTTTATTGACAGCTTCAATATGGTCGAAATAATCGCTGAATTTTTTACCTTCTTCTTCCTTGCCTTCGATACCTTTGGAGATAATCTGGCCGCATTCCCACAGCTCATTTCTTAGTTTTTCTAAAAGGTCGGCATCCTCGCTAAAGTTTTCCATCAGGATTTGCTTGGCGCCACCAAGTGCCGCTTTAATATCCGCTATATTCATCTCGCTATTGATATATTTAGCGGCCTCTTGCTCAGGGTCGAGAGAGGGGTTTTGAAATAGGGCTTCCGCTAAGGGAGCGAGGCCTGCTTCACGGGCAATCTGTGCTTTGGTGCGGCGCTTTTTCTTATAAGGTAGATAGAGATCTTCGAGGCGGGTTTTTGTGTCCGCACTCAATATATTGTTCTTTAGTTTGTCATCCAGCTTTCCTTGCTCATCGATATTTTTAAGAATGCTTTGTCGTCTATCTTCCAGCTCACGAAGGTATGAAAGACGTTCTTCTAGGTGACGTAAATGGGTGTCAGTTAAACCCTCTGTCACCTCCTTACGGTAGCGGGCGATAAAAGGAACCGTGGCTCCTCCATCGAGAAGTTTGATGGCAGCTTGGATTTGTTTGTCGGAAACTTGTAATTCTTGTGCAATTTGCGAGGAAATACTTATCATCTGGAGGATACTAATTATATAGAGTGAGTTTAGGAAATGCTGGGCACATTATGTGACCGACCCGATTATAGCGTATGCGGCTCTTTGGGTCAGTCAGTAATGCTGCTATCAGGGGGAGATATATAAAGAGTGCATCAACGGAGTGGATATTATTTTCCGATACCGCATAAACACGGCCTGTTTGGAAGTCTTTATCGTAGGGTAACTACTCAGCTCACGCTCGTGCATAACGGCGTTAAAAAATGATCATTTATGCGTATAAACGCCTATTTTTTACCTTATTCTGCTCAAATTTTAACGCAAGCTGGATAGTTACATCGTAGGAAGAACGCTTTATGAGCTGTTTAAGAAAATTGGGTATGAGGTGTTTTTAGTTTTGTTTCGTCTGGAGTCAGAAAAAATGAAGAAAGTGGTATGGCTGAAATACGGGGGGATCAGATCTTTATAGGATTAAGAGGACTCCCAAAACTACCCATGATTATGGGCAGCTTTGGGGTGGATCATTTTAGTTGATGTGCCTACCTTTAGTCGACGTGAGGGCCGGCCTGAATGATTTCTTCTGATACTTCATACTTAGCAAAATTATCAACGAATTGTTGTGCGAGGTCTTGCGCCTTTTGTTCGTATGCCGCTGGGTCTTTCCACGTGTTTTGAGGAATGAGCAGCTCAGTTTCTACGCCATGCACCGCAATTGGAACATCGAGGTTTATTTTGTCAATATGTGTGGTTTTCACATCATCAAGGGTACCAGTCAAAATGGCGCGAATAATGGCTCTTGTGGTCGGGATGTCAAAACGATCACCTTCGCCGTAGGGGCCTCCTGTCCATCCGGTATTTACCAGAAATACTTTGGAGTCGAATTCAGAGATGCGCTTTATCAGTAGTTCTGCATAATCCTTAGCTGGGCGAGGGAAGAATGGCGCGCCAAAGCAGGTGCTAAAGGTGGACTGTATTTCAGACGATGAGCCAATTTCCGTGCTTCCAACCAATGCGGTGTATCCGCTTAGAAAATGGTAGGCCGCTGCTTCACTGCTAAGCTTGGATACGGGCGGAAGAACACCCGTAAGGTCGCACGTCAGAAAGATAACGTGTTTGGGTTCTCCGGCACGGTTTGCTTCTTGGCGCATTGCTATATGCTCAAGAGGATATGCCGCGCGGGTGTTTTGGGTGAGGGATACATCGTTGTAATCGGATGTGCGAGTTTCCTCATCAATGACGACGTTTTCAAGCACTGCGCCAAATTTGATTGCATCCCAAATAACAGGTTCATTTTTCTTGCTTAGATTAATGCACTTCGCATAGCAGCCGCCCTCAATAT
>JAESUE010000006.1 GCA_016763235.1 Pseudomonadales bacterium | reverse complement strand
ATCGACCGGAGGGTTTGAGCTGCTGGGCCAGCACCAGCAATGATGAGCCTTAGCTCTGGCTCGTTTTCTTGAATACGCAAAAATGCACGCATTAAATCAACAACCCCTTTGCTTTCCTTTAGATTCCCAATAAAAAGAAGGTGTTTTTTTTGCGTGTTTTGGTCAAAAGGAAAGAATTTTTCAGCATCAACGCCGTTATAAACGACTTTAACGATAGATGGACTCACGTCAATTTCGTACAGCCTTTGAGCCAACGCCTGACTAACACATAAAACCCCATTGCTACGTTTTGCTATATAAGCGATTTGTCTCTTTCTGGCGGGATATTCAAGGTATTCGTTAAGATCTGAGCCGTGTACTTTCATCACGAAGGGAACCCGAAAGAGCTTTGCTATCCAATATGTTGCAAAAGCATCAGGGTAAGCCCAACTACCAAGACAAAGGTCAAAGCGTTTGGCTTTAGCCATAAAGAGCCACGCTCCAAATAGCGAGAGTGTCATCCACACGCCATAGAGTGAACGGCCCACTTTTGGAGTATAAAACTGTGGAAAAAATATCAATTTAGGCGTTTTTGCGCGCGTAAACAGCCGGAAATTTTTAAACCATTCGGGCCAAGCAACAGGCACCATCACAGTGACATCAAAATTTGAAGACAAACGATCAAACTGCTGTTTATTAAACATACCACGAGCAACTTCAGTCGGCAGGGGGTATAGGTTGCTAACAATTAACAAGCGTGGCCTGCCGCTGGTAGAATCATTCACATTCATATTTATGTCGCTCTTAAAGAAACTCTAGCAATACTTTATAGCTTGCAAATCGTAACCCTGTACTTGCCTGATGCGGTGAGAGCGATATCGTCTACGATCAGAATACTGAGCGTAAGACTGCCGTCGGTATATCGATCAAGTTCTTGCTGTATGTGGTCACGATCTGGCTGCGAAAGTGGATGCGCCAAAACAACACTCATTTCGATCTCTTCCAAACGATTTTGGATGACCTGAAATTGTTTTATGGCTTTGATATCCTTTAGCAGGTGGGGGAAAAACTCTCCTGGTAAAATACTGCCATTGGGCGACCTAAGCGAATCAAGTTTCCGCCCTGTTATCTTTTCAATTAAGGGGAATGGATTTCCACAAGGGCATTTTCTGCTACTGAGAATAGCTCTATCACCATTTTTGTAACGAATTAGAGGCATGCCGTAGTTAAACAAATCAGTGATGACAATATCACCCTCTTCATCCACAACGGATTCGCCTGATTCGTTTACAGTTTCGACAACTAAATGATCGCTATTAATGTGCAAACCATTTTGCTGGGAGCATTCTGCACCAATCAACATAAATTCCCGACAACCGTAAGTGTTCATCACTTTACAGCCAAAAGCTTTTTGTATGATTTCCCTTTGAAATTCATGCAAGGGTTCGGCACCGGTAAGTATTCTTTTTGGAGTACGGATTTGGATATTGTTGTCTAGTATATACTGGGCGAGGGTCAGTATAGGGTTAACATATGAAACGATAATCGTCGGCTTGTATTGGTTTATAGATTCTACATAATCACCCATATTATGTTCATTCATGGCAAAAGAATTAAGCATTTTTCTATTGTAGAATCGGTGATAGAGCGTATCTTTAATCCTTTTTTTAACCCCGCTCACGCCTGAATCAACCCCCCACAAATAAAGTGCCCGCTGGCCATAATTGTACCCAGCCCAGCCATAACCACGCCACATTACAGCCTCGCGCTTAATATAACTGGCATAATCAAGTTCAAAACAAAAAGGCTTACCGGTTGAGCCGCCAGTGGATTTCTTAATGTTATTTTGATTTTCGATTTCAATAACAAGAGAAGGATAGTTTTCAGTAATGAGCGTTTTTGTTAAAAGTGGCAACTCGGCAAGGAACTGAGACGACTCGGTAAAAGAGGAGTTCAAAAGTTCGTCTGAAATAAGCTCTTGATAATAAGGGGAGTGTTTTTTTGCATGACGACACAAGGCTTCCAACCTGCTCCGCTGCAAACCACAGAGCTGTTCTTGCGTTAAGCGCCCCGCTTCTTCATAGCTTAAAAGCTCTCGGTAAAGCCATTGTTTGGCAATACGTAGAGAGAGCCTGTTACTTATCGGGTCAAATTTCATATTTTATTCACAAATAGTTTTTCAAACACGGGATACCTTATGGGCTCATCAATCGAATAAATACATTGATGACAACGATAGAGACAAGAGCGAAAAAAAACATTTTAATTCTCCCTATACTAAACTGAAAGCCAATATTCTGATCTTTAAGCCTCTGGTATTGAGAAACGGCTAAACCCGCATTAATAAAAATAAGCACCATATACGTTCTACTTAAAAAGAATGCAGCGGTTAAAATACCGAGGGTAGAAAGCATTAAAGCATGCGCCATCAAACGCTCTTTGTTTAAAGAAGTTTGAACAGCTTCCCCTAGCGCACTAAATTTATCGGCATCCTTTAGCGCCAATAAAAATTGATACATCTTATACTGATACAGAAGAGTGGAGCTAGTAAGAGAAAACCAAAAGTAGTATCCGAACATCCCGATTTCAGCTAGCGCTAGCACCCAGGAGTTATGCGCTGTCTTTGGGTGGTATTCGAGAAACCGTCCCTGCCCTATACCAAATACTGGGCGCCACTTAAACATCTGAAAACCCTCATACCAGGCGTAGATTCTATCCATCGAGGATTCATCGACACCCCCACCCATTCTCGATGGGGCAAACGAAATAATTAAAGCCAGTAGCGCGCCGCCAAATATTAGCGAACGAAGCCCGCCGTATTTAAGTTGAAGGAATGCCCCCAAAACAACCACACCTGACAGCATCGTCCCACGAGAGTTCGTAAGGTAGAGTGCGACAATATGCAACACGAAAATCGACAAATAAAATAGCCGTAATAACTTATTGCTACAGTCAAAATAAAAAAAACAAATTACGGGAAGGGAAAAAACAAGCATCATCCCCATATCATTTGGGTCATTTAAAAACCCTAAGTATCTTATTTGATAGACCACTGAAGGGCCATCAGCTCTACGGAATGATTGCATCCCCGTGATACCAATATGGTTGGCGTCCAGAGCTTGACTCAAGCCGTCAATGCACATAAAGCTTGTGGAAATAAGGATAAAAAACAATAGTTTTTTTGCGCGTGTATAGGTAGTCAAGCCATTCGAAACACAAAGAAAAATAATGTAACTATATATAATATAGTTTAATAGTGCATCAAAACCGAGGGAAACCGACACTAACAAATAGGACAAAAATATAGCGATGCCCAACCAAAGCATGTCCAAATACAGGGGAGAATCAAAGCGTTTTTTACTGGTAATCCAGAATGAAAAAAGAAGCACTTCAACAACCAACAGTAGACGGAATGGCTGCAGTTCAATAAATATTTCTTGCGGCCGCAAGAATAGAAGCAAAACATAAAGACATAAAAAAAAGAACCCTGGAGAACTCACCGTTTAATGGCTCTTTTTATCGATAATAACGCAAGGCGTGTTCGAAATAATGAAAGGGATTGATTTTCTTCGACACGAATACGTTTAAGCTCATACATACTAGGCTGCACAGCATCATTCACGCCATCGAGGTAGCACACTGCAAATTCGTAACCGGCCTTTTTTACTTCCTTTATAACCGCCTCAGAAAAAGTTTCTATGCCGCCCACAGGGTACGCCAGCGAGACAACTTTACCGCCTGTTTTTTCCTCTATAAGCTCTTTTGATTTCGTTAGTTCGTACGCTAAGTTTGTTTGTGTCACGTTCGTCAAAATAGGATGGCTAACAGTATGGGAACCAATTTCGACGCCGCCCTTAAAAACTTCTCGGATTTGTTCCCAGTTAAGCATTTCATTTTTTAGTTGGCTTGCATCTACGCCATAGTCACGCTTACAAACCGCTAAAATAGAGCCGATAAACTCAAGCCTGGCTGAATCACTGATACTTTTTACGTGTCGAAAAATGTAGTTTTTATCTACCAGATGTCGATCTGCATTGAGAAACTCTAGCCCTGATTGACTCGCAGCCTCGATGATTTGCTCTGCTTGAAGTGAATCTAATGCAAACCCTAACTGATCAAACCATATTGGAGTATCAGATTCTATATATTGCGTACTGGGGTATACAACAGCCGTACCTTTAAATTTCTTAAGTAAAGGAAACACTTCCGTATAAAAATCTAGATAACCATCATCAAACGTTAGAATCACTAGATTTTTAGGGCTGTAATCAGGGTCTTTCTTAATACTCTCACTGATGTTTATAAAGTTTGTTAGGGTGTAGTGTTTCGTTAAAAATTTAAGCTGCTCCTCAAATTGAGCCGGTGTTGCACTGATTAATTCGCGCTCGTAGGGTAACGTTGAACTATCAATTCCTCTAATACGGTGGTAGGCAAAAACTAAAACTGGTACGTTCAAGAATGACGATTTCTTAATGAACAAATCACAATTAAGGGCTGCAAAACAAGGTGCAATAGCTGTGGCGCTGAGGAATCTCACTGTATCAACATCCTTATTCTGTGTATCAAGAAAGCGCCACCATTGCATAACAATGAATACAAAGACTTTTTGTAGAGCTGAAAATGATGCATCTTCTGGGTCTTTTCCGCATAAGCGCTTTTATAAGATGTTTCTCCTCCTTTCATAAAGTCGTAGTTATTAATATTGCTCCCTCGTGCCCACTGCATAGCCTCAACGTGCATTAACAGGCCGGGTGACATATTTGGCTTTGTCGTCCCATCGATTCCACTTTGGTAGTACGCAAGTGTATTCTTGAATTTCCAACCATAAAATATGGCAATCGGCTTATCTTTTATTTTTAACATCAGTATCAAAAGGTCACTTTTAGCAAGAAGATACGTGGATATCCTTCTGTGAAAATCATGAAACTCGACGGCCGAAAATACGCCTTGCTTACCTTTTGATTGCCATCTCTGTTGGTGTAATTGTTCTAACACCTGCATTCCATATTCTAGATCTTGTTCGTGAATAACCCGAAAACAGTTGCCCTCCCCGGTTCTCAGAAAACGTCGGCTTGCAACGGAATGCTTTTTAGCCTGTGATTTCGATAACGTATCTCGTGCATCGGCACAGCTTAAATCCGCAACATACCGATAACCACAGAGTTTTTTCTGCAAACTGAAGGTCGATTTTAGTTTATTCACCACGTCGATAATGGATTTACTCTCTTCCAGCACATTAACGAATTCTAGCCTAGAAAGCGTGGTTAACGCTTCAATTTCCTTCGCTACGTTGCGCACAAATTCAGCGTTCCATTCATCCAAAATAAGAAGATCAAGGTATTCTGTTGCTACCTCCGTTTCTTCTGGCTCACCAGTACCAATAAAGTATAGCGTTTTTAAAAGCTTGCCATATTCGTGTTTTATATAAAAAGGACCAAGGCCTACAAGTTTCCCTTCGTGCCACTGGCATATAATGAATAATCGATCATTGCTCTTAGCATATACAGACCACCACGTAGAAGCCCAGACCCACGAGTTAAAGTAACCAAGATCCTTTTGGTTTGAACAATCTAAAAGGTGCCCCCATGCATCTTCCAAAGCAATAAAGTGACCAATATCGCAAATTATTTCTAAGCCATGCTTCATAGGTAATAAGACACTTTAACGATAAGCATATACCAGTCGAGCCACGATGCTTGTTTGATCAAAGTTGTAATTTTCTGACCCGCTTCGAGTCATGTAATTGGTAGAGGCTGTCACGGACAGGGCTTGAGATATCTGATTGGTATAACCCAGGCTAAAACTATGCGTTGTGGATTTATCCAGACCATCACCCTGCCAACTTTCTAGGTAATTAAACACGTAATCGGCATTGCTGGAAGAAGAAGGTGACAGCGGTCGAGTATAGTTCCCAGAAGCGATGATTCCTTTGCGATCAGTGGAGAGATTACTGCTCTGCGATGTTACTACGTCGGTATACGCATTCAAATGCAGGCTTAAGCCACCGTTTATTGTTTTTGATAGGCCGCCTCTGAAGGTTTCTTTTTCTACAATTTCAGTTAGATTAATAAGCCCAAAATTTGGAACATCTTGCCCTAAGTCGGACAGATCAATACTGGTATGGGTCAGCAATTTCGAATAACCAACACTAAAGCTCGTATCGAGCAGTTTCTTGTACGCTGTAAGGTTAATCGACGGCGATCTGCTTGTAATAGAAAGCTGATCAACCTCGTTGTTCCCAAGTGCCAGCAAAATACTGCCGTCTTTTATTGTTCTATTTAGAGAAATCATCTGACTTGACGTTTCATACCCGAGCGCTCGATCAAAGGAGACGTCTGATTGACTAAGGGCAAGCGATACATTCAATAGTGCACTAAATGCTCGATTATAATTAACTGCGAGGGTATCTGTTTCACTGTCTCTATCTGGGTCAAACTCGGTAGTGGTCCAGCTTTTCATGAAGCTCGATTGCAACATATCTGTGGGCGTCAATTTAATAGAAATCACGGGGCCGGTTTTAAAGTTTTCCCTTGTTGCCCTATTATCTGGTGTATCGTTTGCATTAAAGTTGCGCAGTGTATCTGTTCGCTGGTGGCTACCTGTCCAGATAATATTTCCCGGTAGGATCACAATGTCTATATTAGAGCGGCCCTGAGAGGTGGTATCGGTTGCGTAGCTATTTGGGTAATACGCACGTTTAACTTGATAGCCTCCGTCAATGGTCGCTCTTTTAGACTGATGACTTACATCTGCAGAAAGGCTCATATCCCGCTGCACTTCAGAAACCGATGCGTTTTGATCTGAAAATGCATTAGAGGTATAGAGAAGGCCTGTCGAAACAGATGCATCCCATTCCATCGAGTGCGCAGCTATGGGTACAGCTAGAAGGAAACAATTTATCAGGCGCTTTATCATCGCCAGTTACTCCAGTTCAAAAGCACGCTAAAATTAATGTAACTATTCAGTTCACGATCAAATTTGAATATAATATGAACAGTTACAGAGTTCGCTGAATAGTTATAAATTAGTTATTGAAGATAAAACCAACAAGCTTTTCTGTATCAACAACATCTCGAGATTTTTTTATTTGTTGCAGAGTTACTTTTCCTCTCGGAACAACCATTAATACATAGTCACTCAGCTCTGCCAAAATACGTGCTTCAGCGCTATCGCTCAATGCTGGCGAGTCAATAACAATAAATCTATCAGGGTATCTTGCTTTGGTCGCCTCGATAAACTGCTTCATGCGAACTGATGAGAAATGCTCAGCACCACTTTCAATATATGAACCAGCAAGAACAACGCGAACCCTGGGGATGCCCGATGCATAAATAATGTCCTCTTCGTCAATTTCATCGTTCAAAAGGTAATCACTGAGCCCTATTCCTGGATCGAGGCCTAATAAATCAGTACCAATAGAGCTGTGTAGATTGCAATCAAGCAATATCGATGTTTTTGCTTTATCTAAAGAGAAGGCCGCCGCAATATTTAAGGCATTAAAACTCGCCCCACCGCCATCACAAACAGAGCTAACCAGGAGTACAAAGTTTTTATTCGATGATTTCCTCAGTAACTTTGTCCTTATATCACGATAAATCTTTAGCAGTTTCTTATCAGGCATTCTTGCGTATATGATTTTTCGCTTTTGGAGTTCCGCATCGCTAAAGGTATGAACTTGAGCCATCGTACGTATATTCTTAACGTTAACGCGCGATACAGAGGTTTCGCGCCCCAGAGGCACAATATTTTTATCCTTCATTAGGGGTTTACCACCTTTGTTTTCCACAGTTATACATAACCAAAATAACGAAGTGCTATGACTGCAGAATAGGCTAGGATTACTGCAAAGGTAAATAGAATAAGTAGTATCATATCCTTTCGGAACACCCTATTCGCAATAGGCGTATAAACATGCGGCACCGTTGCGATAACAGGTATATCAAAGGCTTCTTCTAACTTTTCAACAATGCGTATCCTTGGGTCAACAGATACATAGGCAAGCATCAGAGCAAACACCGAGACTAAGCCAACAAACGGAGAGGCGAGAACAAAGTACAGAAACCTCACTCCTTTGGGGGTTTGCGGAAACATGGCTGGCTCTTGGATTGTATAGTTTACACCTTGCTCTTCTATATCTAGCACCATAGAAAGCCGGGCTTTTTCTTTTCTGGCCAACATATCCTCATAAATTCTTTTGGTGACACCGTAATCACGGTTCAACTCCGACCGCTCTGCACCGTACTCAACAACACGAAGTAGCTTCTCTTGCTCCTTCTCAAGCAGCCCCTTGGTGACCAGTAGCCGCCTTTTACTACTGCTTAATTCTACTGTCTCAGCAGATAAACGCTGCCTCAACGCGCCAAAAAGGGGGTTTAAAGCCCCGTTTTCACCCGCGCTT
>JAESUE010000069.1 GCA_016763235.1 Pseudomonadales bacterium | reverse complement strand
TACCTCGACCGCTCCTCTGTCTCTTCCATCATGGAGGCGGACACCCCTCACGCCGACGCGGAAATCTCCATCGAGCAGGCCAAAATTCTTATCGCATCACAGCACCATTGGAGTCTTGTTTGGTTGAATGGCAAGCCGAAAGCGCTGCTTGCCAACTCAGATCTTGCCGTTTTTATAGATGCGCTGCCGGAAGACAATCAGGACGTGGCCATTCAGCTTCTGGATATTCCTGGGCAACGGCTCGACCTTGCGGCGGTTAACCTGCGCGCCACCTTACGCCATGCACTGGAAGTGATGAATGCCAAGCAGGTCGAAGCCCTCTATATCCACCCTTTTAATGCGGATGGAAAAGTTAATGTCGAAGGCATCATTACTCGTAGTGCTATAGAAGAGGTATATCGATACAATAAACAACATGTAACTTCAGAGGCTTAACTCGCCTATCACCTTAATTATTACAGGGAAACCTTCCATGCTGTGGATAAAGGCCTTTCATATTATTGCTGTTACCTGCTGGTTTGCAGGCATCTTTTACCTGCCTCGGCTTTTCGTTTATCACGCTATGGCAGACGATGACACCAGCAAAGAACGCTTCATCATTATGGAGCGCAAACTCTTACGGGGCATTATGAACCCTTCCGCTATTGCCGCAGTGTTGTTCGGCTCAATACTCATGTGGATGAATTGGGCGACATACCAAGGGCAAGGGTGGCTCCATGCCAAACTGACTTTGGTAATACTTTTGATTGCTTACCACTTAATGTGCCGAAAAATATGGCTAAACTTTAGTCGGGGCGAAAATCGCCATAGCCACGTTTATTACCGCTGGTTTAATGAGTTCCCGGTATTACTATTAGTGGGCATTGTTATTCTCGTGGTAGTCAGGCCATTTTAACGCCCAGCCTGTGCCTCCGCTGGAGTGTGATAAGCTTCTAAGTAGCCTGAACCTAAATTAATGCTAGCACCTCAGCTCATGCTCAAATTTGAACCGTTACAGAGTTCGCTGAGGTGTTAAAATTAATATTCCTTTTTTGGATTCACTTCTATGTCAAAGAATAATGCCACACCCCCCGCAGTGCTTACTTTTTCTGGCCTTGATCCATCGGGCGGCGCGGGCAGTCAGGCAGATATAGAAACGTTGATCAGCCTGGGTTGCCACTGCTGCCCAGTCGTGACGGCGATCACCTCCCAAGATACCTGCAACATTAAAAACTTCAACCCTACCGCCTCTACCGTGGTGATAGAACAAGCGCGCGCGGTACTGGAAGACATCCAAATTGCGGCGTTTAAAATCGGCATGCTAGGCAGTGTCGATAATGTTGAAGCGATTCACTCTATACTGATGGACTACCCAGATATCCCCGTGGTTTTTGACCCCGTTATTGCGGCGGGAGGGGGCGGCAACCTCAGCAGCGATGCCATTATTGAAGCCAGCATCTCACTGCTATTGCCACAGACAACACTCATTACCCCCAACTCCCTTGAAGCCAGAGAATATTCACCCGGTGCCGATAGCCTTGAAGCCTGTGCGCACGAGCTGATGGAGCTAGGGGCTGAGCATGTTTTAATTACCGGCAGTCACGAGCGCACTGATTCCATTCAAAACCGCTTATGGGGAAATCAACGCTTTATTGCTGATTTCACTTGGGAGCGTCTTCCCGGCCAATTTCACGGTTCAGGCTGCACCCTGGCAGCTGCCACGGCAGGCTTGCTCGCTCACGGTGTCGATATGGTAACAGCCACCAGAAATGCACAAGCCTACACCTTTAACACCCTGAAGAATGCGCGACGACTTGGTATGGGACAGCTCATTCCCTACCGCATGTTCTGGGCCGATGCCGATCACAACAAAGGCAAAACGGAAGCAGTTCAAACCGGCGAATAGCCGCTTCACTCAACGAACAGCGTATGCCGAATCAAACCAGCTTCACAAAAAACCTCCGGGGCCTCTACGCCGTTACGCCGGAAATCAGCAGTACTGATCAATTACTTAAACAAGTGGAAGCAGCCCTGAACGGTGGCCTTAACTTACTTCAGTATCGTGCTAAAACGCTGCCCGCAACACTTCGTAAGCATCAATCAACGGCCCTGTTAGAGCTATGCAGCAACTTCAATTGCCCCCTAATTATTAACGACGATCCTTTTTTAGCCAAAGAAATTGGCGCACAGGGTGTTCACCTCGGGCAGTCAGACCGGCAGCCTGCACTGGCCCGAAAGCTGCTTGGGCCAAGCGCAATTATCGGCATAACCTGTCACGACTCTTTAAAGCTCGCCGAAATTGCCCAGCAAGCCGGTGCCGATTACCTCGCCTTTGGTGCGTTCTACCCCTCCACCTCCAAACCCTTGGCCAAGCCTGCCCAACTTTCCATCTTATCCCAAGCAAAACAGGCCTTTGGTATACCGGTGGTGGCCATTGGAGGCATTACTCTCCATAACGCAGCACCGCTTATTGAAGCCGGTGCCGATATGCTGGCGGTGATTAACGACCTCTTTACACACGACGATATCCAGGCACAATGTCGTCGGTTTCAAGCCTTGTTTTAAGCTGAACCTAGCAGCACCCTACAACCCCCGCTGATTATTTCGAGACCCACTATGAGCAGAAAATTTGATCGTTCAGAATTATTATTTTCCCAAGCACAAAAACATATTCCTGGCGGTGTTAATTCGCCAGTACGCGCATTTAAAGGCGTAGGCGGTTGTCCGATATTTTTCAAATCAGGGCAAGGTGCTTATCTGCTGGACGAAGACGACAACCGCTATATCGATTACGTCGGCTCTTGGGGACCGATGATTCTTGGCCATGCCCACCCCGATATATTAAATGCGGTAAAAGAGGCCGCTGACCACGGGCTCAGTTTCGGTGCCCCCACTCAGATAGAAATCGAACTTGCCGACAAAGTGTGCGATTTAGTGCCCTCGATGGATATGGTACGTATGGTGAGTTCTGGCACCGAAGCCACCATGAGCGCCATCCGCTTGGCCCGTGGTTACACCGGCCGCGACAAAATTCTCAAATTTGAAGGCTGCTATCACGGCCATGCAGATTCGCTGCTGGTGAAGGCTGGGTCAGGCGCATTAACCCTTGGCGTTCCCACATCACCCGGTGTACCCGCCAGCCTTGCAGAACATACCTTGACCTTAAGTTTTAACGATATTGAGCAAGTGAAGACGCTGTTTTCCCAATGTGGGGAAGACATTGCGGCCATTATTGTCGAGCCGGTGGCAGGGAATATGAATTGCATTCCCTCTTTGCCCGGTTTTTTAGAAGGGCTTCGCGAGGTTTGCGATCAATTCGGCACGGTATTAATTTTTGATGAAGTAATGACCGGCTTCCGTGTTGCCCTTGGTGGAGCGCAGGGTCTATATCAAATCAAACCTTGCCTGACTACGCTGGGCAAAGTTATCGGCGCGGGAATGCCAGTGGGCGCATTTGGAGGAAAGCAGGAAATTATGGAGCATATCGCACCGCTTGGGCCGGTTTATCAAGCTGGCACCTTGTCCGGTAACCCCATCGCTATGAGCGCAGGGTTAGCTATGTTAAATGCGCTGTCAAAACCTCACTTCTATGACGAGCTAGGAAGCAAGGTTAAAACCCTGTGCGACGGCGTTCAGGCTGCAGCCGAAAAAAATGGCATCCCCTTTAGCACCAATTATGTGGGGGGTATGTTTGGCTGGTTTTTCACCGAAAGCACCTCTGTTAGCAACTACGCTCAGGCCACGACCTGCAATATAGCGCATTTCCAAAAATTCTATCATTTGATGTTAGAGGAAGGCATTTACCTTGCACCCTCGGCGTTTGAGGCAGGTTTTGTGTCAGCGGCTCACACTGAAAAAGAATTAAATCAGACCATCGAAGCGGCAAATACAGTTTTTTCACAGCTATAAACAAAAAAGGGCTACCAACTTTATCGTTGGCAGCCCTTTTTTAACTTCATTTTTACCGTGCTTATTTCAGCACTTTAATAACCTTTACCGTGTCATTAACCAGAGCGCTATCGATATAACCCATCGCTGATTTATTTCCAGCAACCCAACCCACTACATCCTTACCTTGCCCAACTTCAGCAGGGGGTTGGCCACTACCAGAAAATAAAATACCCGCCCAGCGGCTACGTGCCTGTTGCGCGCTTACACCACAGCATCTCTGATAAAACTGACCCCGTGTCTCGGCACCAAACTTCTGATCAGAAAGAACAACACTCACTCCACCGGGTAAGGTGCTTGTTTTACCGAGGTAAACCCTTTTTAAATCCCTGTCGGACAAGTCGGAAACAGGGTTTCCAGGGTTTACAATTACGGCAATATCAGCAAGTGAAACAGAGGCTAAGGTGAGAGCCAATATGCCAAACGAACATCGAAAGAAATTATTTTTTACAGTTTTCATATTCGTCTCCGTTTAGAATACCAGGTCAAGTGCGAGAGTGGCGGCTGTCATGGATTCCATTTCATCTGGAACAAATCCCACATGGTAGAGACCACGAGAACCTTCCTGCGGATCAACACTCATTAATTCAAATTTCACTGCGGCGTTTGGCATCCAATCATAGCGTGCTCCCAACGTGTAGGACTCTTGCACCTGGGGATCAAGAACAACAGCTCCGCTGGTATCGTGGCTCGCATAGGTAACATAAGGTGTCACCTTATCAACCTGATACATAAAAGAAACGTAATAACCTTCCCTCTCAAAATCGCCGACTGTTCTAAACGCGTATTCACCTATCAGCCTCGCGCCAAACTTATTAATGTCAAACCCCGCCGTCCAAAAATCTCCATCAAGAGATTGGCTACCACCACCAGAGAGAAGAGCAATTGAGCTAAATATCTGTGCGCATTTAGCAGAAACTGCCGGTAAGCTTTGCTGACACTGACCTGCATCTAGCATAAACGTATTCAAATCTGATTGATCGAAACCTACAGTAAGGTCTTGTTTAACCGCAGCAAACTTTAATCGATAGAAGTCTCCCTCAAGCTGTAGCGCAACCCCGAGAAAATCGTCCGATGACATAAATTCAGCAAGAGGCTCAGGCCTCGCAAAGATCTTCCCTAGAACGCCAGCAGTGATTTCATTCTCCTGCACACCATGTAATAACTTAAGCGTGACATCATGGCCGGCCATATAACGCTTCATTTCGAATTCAATTCCGGTGTAATCGTTAAAAAACTGCTGTTCATACACCTCTTGAGGGGGGCGCACCCAAGGCATGCTGTACCCTGCTTCCAGCTGTGAGGAAAACAAATACATGGGTTGCTGCATACGTCCTAATTTGACCCTATAGTTAGGGTTTAGGGTGATATTTGCGTAAAGCCAGTTGGCATCCAGCTCAAAATTATCGCGGTTATTTTTTGCCACCAGCTGGGTCGTTATACTGATTTTGTCATTCACTTTACCCGTGCCTTGCAGGCCCAACCGCGTATCGGTGAGATAACTACCGCTATCCGATATGCCGTAAAATCGACCGTAAGGGTGCTCGTTGTCCGACTGGCTAAAGGCGCCGGTAAAAAAACCGTTCCACTGAATCCCTTCTCCCGCATAAGCGCTTTGTATGGCTAGCCCTCCAAGCATACAGCCAGATAATGCGCAGGCTTTCACGGCCTTATTTATTTTTTCATTCATAGATACTCTCCCTGTGATTAAACGCCTAAACTGGTCACAACAGACCACAAATAACATCATGTTAATAAATAGGTTTCTATTTCCTTTACTTATAAAAACAATAGGTCAGATTTTAAATTCGTCAAACTTATCCCAAAAAAAAGGCGATACCCTATAAGGTATCGCCTTTCCTGGAAAAAGTTAGAGCATAAATAGACGATCGGTCTATTTATGCTCTAACTT
>JAESUE010000068.1 GCA_016763235.1 Pseudomonadales bacterium | reverse complement strand
TAATTTTATTTTATCTTTTCGAAATTGAATAAGACATAAAACACCCAAACCGATTAACAACAAACCAACGCCTATTTCAGCAGCATATTGTAATGTTTCAGGAATAGAGATACCCAAACCAAAAAAAAGAACACCACTTATTAACAAAATCCCACCGTGACCCAAGGCCCAATTGCCACTATGAAATACGGTTTTCTTAAACCCTGATTTTTGATTGCTTAGCATCGATACCGCCATAATATGGTCGGCGTCGAGGGCATGTATAAAGCCCAAACCAAATCCAGCTAAAAGTAATGGCAGAAATTCAACCAGCATGACTTATTTCTCTGCTTACAGTTTGATTTTCAAGAGGGGTGTTTTTCCCTGAAAATAAATCAGCAATGGCGTCTGGGTTAGAAGGAAAAAACAAGTGTAAATAGCTCGCGGTGAGAGAACCCTGCCGATAAATAGCTTCTCCATGTGCGGAGTGACGCTGGCGCACGCCGTGAACAATAGGCTCTGGTGTATCAAAACTTCTGGAACGATGATGTGCATGCCCACGCACATCGCCTTCTGGCAAGGGGGCCATTTGCATTCCTTGGCAACCACGTTTTCCTCGCATTGCGCCCTTGCCTTGCATTAGCCCCGCCATTGGATATTCCTGTTCTTCTAAATCCATTAGCGTTTTCAAACAATAAAGAAAACCACCGCATTCAGCCAAAATGGGTTTGTTGTTCTGATGAAACGACTTTATTTGCGCCATCATTACTGTATTTTCCGATAAAGCCTTACTGTGCAGCTCGGGGTAGCCACCTGCTAACCATAATGCGTCAGCCTCTGGCAGTTGCGTATCGTGAATAGGAGAAAAAAACTCGATTTTCGCACCCATTTTTTCCAATAGCTGAATATTCGATTTATAAATAAAACTGAAGGCTTCATCTTTCGCAACAGCAATAATTTTACCTTGAAGGTTTAGCGTAAGCTCTGGCAATGGCTTAGGATAAAAATCCACATTGGGTATTTTATTTATCCATTGCATCACTCCCGACTCTTGAAGTAGCTGAGCACCCGCTTCAAAACACTCTTCAAGTTCACCTCTTACTTCGTGTGCTTGAACCAAACCCAGGTGACGCTCAGGCAGAGCCATATTTTCACAGCGTTTCAGCGCCATTAATAACGGCAAACTTTCAGGCAAGGCATCTTCTATTAATTGGCGGTGCCTATCAGAGCCACAATTGTTGGCGATCAACCCTGCTACAGAAACATCGCGGCGAAAATTTACAAGCCCTTGGGCAACCGCTGCTGCGGTTTGCGCCATCCCTTTCACATCCATCACGATAGCAATGGGGATATTAAACCTAGCGGCTAAATCAGCGCTGGATGGCTCACCATCAAACATACCCATTGCACCTTCCACCAAAATTAAATCGGCGTGAAGGGCTGCTTCGTATAGCTTTTGCTGACACCAATCATCACCGGCCATCCACATATCTAAAAGCTCTACCGGCTGACCCGATGCTTGCTCTAAAATTTGAGGATCTAAATAATCGGGGCCTGTTTTAAATACACGCACTCTTTTACCCTGCTGTGTCAGTAAACGCGCCAGTGCAGCAGTAAAGGTTGTTTTACCTTGACCCGATGCTGGGGCCGCTATAAAAAGTGCAGGACAGCTGGTTTTTTGCATTAATATTCAATGCCTTTTTGTGCTTTAACACCCAAACGAAAGGCGTGTCTTTCATCTTGAACAAGCGAAATTGTATCGGCAATATCTTGCAATGGCAGCGCCATAGTGCGCCCTGTAACAATGACATTTTGCATTTTAGGGCGTTTTTTTATTGCGTCAACAACGGGTTGCACATCGAGGTATTCATATTTGAACATATAACTCAGCTCATCAAATACCAGCATATCAAACCTTTCATCTTGTAATAATTCTTCAGCGAGCACCCAAGCTTTTTGCGCGGCGGCAATGTCCTGGGCTTTATCTTGAGTTTCCCACGTAAAGCCATGCCCCATCACATGCCAATCAACCAATGGGTGATCTTTGAATAATTTAAATTCACCGGTTTCTGTGCGGCCTTTAATAAATTGAATCACCGCACATTTTTTACCATGACCGACAGAACGCGCCATCGTACCGAAAGCTGAACTGCTTTTTCCTTTACCATTCCCTTTTAACAAAATCACCACGCCACGCTCTTCCGTCGCTTTGGCAATTTTCGCATCCATTACGGCTTTCTTACTCACCATACGTGCCTTATGGGTTTTATCGGTCATATCTAACACTCACAAATTCAGTTCAGCATATAGAGGGTAATATTGCGCATTCAAAAGGTCTGCAATACGCCGCCCTTTACCGCGTTTTACCGTAGATTGTTCTACATCAATCAGTTTTATTTCACCTTTAAGCGATACACATTTTTCCGGATCACTCACACGACCATCGGTGATAATGTAGTTTTTAAATTGAACACTGGGCATTTTTCGTAACTGCTGTTGTTGAAAATCGCGTGCGTGAGATAACGCATCAGCAAGCGGTGTACCACCCGAAGCTTTGATATTATCCAAAAATTTCCGCATTGCTTTAGGTGCTCGCCTCAACCCTAGCAAGGTTTGCACCTGTTGATTACCGAAACCGATAAGCATCACTTGCTCTCGCTCCAAATAGGCTTCCTCTGAAATCTGTAAAATCAGACCTTTCGCTTTTGCAAAGCTTCTATTCGCTAAAATTGAGCCGGAAGTATCTAACAGAAGAACATGCACAATCGGGCAGCCTTGGCGCTTAGGTTTATATTTAAATTTGTCTAAAGGCCATTCGCCAGCATTGGCTAACAAGGTGCTGAACCAGTTTATTTTCGGACCATTTCCTGCCGAAAGTCGCTCGCCTTCTGCATTCCCCTGGAATTTATTAAGGGAAATATCATGATTAGAGCCAAAAGATTTTTGCGGCTTTTTATTATTGCACAGCGAAATATCAGTAAGGTCCTGAGTGTGTTGCGCAACAGCGTCCATCGCGCCCCAATCACCACCACTTGTCTGTGTATGCTTATCCTCCGAGGGACGTGAAAATGGTTTAGATTGAGGTGGTTCTGCAGATTTATTAGCAGGCGGGGCTTGATGATTACGACGATGGGCAAGAACCAGTTCTTCAACAGCAAGCACATCGTCTTGGGTCACTTCGGTTCTTTGCTCTAAGGCCGCTTTTGCTAGCACCGCTTGAACCCAAACAATATCTCCTCGCAAGCCATCAACCTGTGCTTCCTGGCATTTCTCAGCAATTAATCGACGGTACTCTTGTGGGCACCTGACTTCATTAAGTTGCACCTTCGCTTTGGAAATATTGTTCGATAACTCTGTTTGTTGTTGGGCATATTGCTGAAGAAAACATTTCGGGTCTTTATCAAACCCTTCGCGAAGCAGCACGATACCCATGCGCTCATCCAAGCTATAGCGGTTTGATAATTCTACCGATAGTCCAAACCGATCGGTGAGCTGTGGCCTTAGCTCACCTTCATCTGGGTTCATGGTGCCTAATAAAATAAATTCGGCATGATGCTGATGACTGACACCATCACGCTCCACTATATTCACGCCGCTCGCTGCGACATCCAATAACTGATCGACCAGGTTATCAGGCAATAAATTCACTTCATCGACATAAAGAATCCCACCATGTGCTTTCGCCAAAAGACCGGGCTGAAATTCTATTTTTTTATCATTCAGCACTTGCTGTAAATTCAGCGTACCGATAAGCATCTCTTCACTTGCTCCTAAAGGCAAGGTAACAAAATGACCGGTATTTTTCTCTCCAGCAGGCATAATATCAGCAAGGCCTTTGGCCAAGGTCGACTTCGCACTGCCCCGTGGCCCACTGACTAAAACACCGCCAATCAAAGGGTTCACCGCTGCCAACAAAAGAGCGAGTTTAAATTGTTCTTGACCCGCGACTGCTGAAAAAGGGAAGTTAGATATTGACTGGCTCACCGTCTCCTCCAGTGTATTGAACACCTTTTAAGACCCATGAATTAAGCACCCAAGCTGAAGTGACGCCCAGGGTAATCCAAAACAAAAGATTACTGAGACTGCTGGCGAGAATAAATTGCTGATGAAGATGTGTTAAAGCAGTGACCGCCTGCGCATCAGTCGTCACAAATGTGGGCCCACCTGAGTGAGGGGCTCCAATCAAGTATGGCAAAATAATAAAAGCGAAACCTGACAACTTGAATTTAATCGGTGCAAAACTAAGTATCAACAGGCCCAAACCAACACCACTTACAGCAAAAAGCCACCACAGCTGACGATGCTCCACGGGGGCTGCTTCAATGCCTGGTATTTCTGGCGGTAAACCAATTCCTGGCGCCACAAAAAATACCGTAAACCCCGCCGCACCCCATGCAAGGCCTTTTTTTAGGTTTACTTGTGTCGTCCCCTGAAGCTGTAATTGCGACATCATCGACAATAAAATTGCCGCAAACCCAATGCCCGCCGAGGCATTCGCCAACAAGGTATACATTGTTCTCTGCAATCCGTCTTCGGGCGCCCAAGACTCGTCACTATGATGGTTTAAAGATCCTTGATGTTTCGTTTCAACTTCATAAGTTTCAGCTTCGAATATAATAGGATTAACCCCTGTTATTTGAGCGACACTCAGGAGGATGCTCGCAATAATTCCTACGAAAAAAGCAGCCATGATGGTTCTACGGAAGATCATGCGAGCTAATCCTTATGTGAAAATATCTTGAAAACACAAAAAGCCCAAATCCCTTAAGATTTAGGCAAAACCAACGTAACACCTCAGCGAACTCTGTAACTGTTCAGATTGCGTTCAAATTTGAGCAGAACAAGGCGAAAAATGTGAGTTTATACGTATAAATGAT
>JAESUE010000067.1 GCA_016763235.1 Pseudomonadales bacterium | reverse complement strand
TGATTGACGCTTAATAAATGGCAGAGAAAACCCCGTAAGTTGGGTACGACTGCATGGATGCAGAGCACCGCATGGAGCAGTTGCCGAGAACGAAGGAAACCCAACATGATGAATATCCACTATGACACCAGCTTTAAGAGCTAACGCTCAATTTAATCCCGTAGCTATTTTAATTTAGGCACCTAAAACACTCATTGATATCGCCATTAATTAAGTGATAACGCTTATTTCTAAATTGTTGGGTTTCACTTCGTTCACCCCAACCTACAGGCGGCGCATCCCGTAATTGATATCGTATTTTGCCGTAAATCTTAACTCCGAAACGTGAGAACTCAAATATTCAGTCAACAAGATAAATGCACTGGGACAGGTTAAAGCGTCACCTTAACCTGCAAGTAGGATATAGCGTTAAAACATTAAAGCCGGTGCAAACCATTAAGTGCCGCCACTCGATAAGCTTCTGCCATTGTCGGGTAATTAAACGTGGTATTAACAAAATATTCTATTGTATTCGAGCCGCTGGGCTGTTTCATAATGGCCTGGCCAATATGAATAATTTCCGCCGCTTGGTAACCGAAACAATGTACACCCAACACTTCCAGCGTTTCACGATTAAAATATATTTTCAACATGCCCACGGTTTCCCGAGCAATTTGCGCTCTCGCCAAATTGGCAAAATTGGCCGTGCCTACTTCGTAGGGTATGTTTTCATCAGATAATTGTTTGCCCGTTTTTCCTACTGAGCTGATTTCGGGAATGGTATAGATACCCGTGGGCACATCATCGACATAATAACTGTCCTCACCACCCAATAGCGCAGTGGAAGCGGCTCGTCCTTGATCGTAGGCGGCACTGGCCAGACTGGGCCAACCAATTACATCACCCGCAGCATAGACATCAGGGTTAGCCGTTTGATATTGCTCATTAACCTCAAGCTGCCCCCGATGATTCGCCGTAAGGTCAACTTTATCCAAGCCTAAACCTTTCGTATTACCGCTGCGACCATTACACCAAAGCAGAGCATCAGCGCGGATCCGTTTACCTGACTGGAGATTTAAAACCACGCCCCCTTCAGAGGTTTCCAAGGACTGATATTCTTCGTCGTGATAAATCACCACCCGCTGATCTCGCAAGTGATAACTCAAGGCATCTGAAATCTCACTATCAAGAAAGGAGAGCAAGCGGGAGTTGCTATCGACCAGGTCTACCCGCAAGCCCAAACCTGCAAATATAGAGGCATACTCACAACCAATAACGCCTCCACCATAAACAATGATACGGCGGGGAGTGTGAGACATCGATAATATGCTATCACTATCGTAAACCCGAGGATGACTAAAATCGATATCAGAGGGATGGTAAGGATGCGAGCCCGTTGCGATAACGCACTTTTTGTAATAAATAAGTTCGTCTAAGCCTTGTTTTGTTTGAACCTTAATGCAGCCGTTTTCTACAAAAGAAGCTTCGCCGAAAATCACGTCAATGCGATTACGTGCGTAAAGAGAGGTTCTTAGTTTGACTTGGCTTTCAATGATTTTTTCTGTGCGCTTCAATAAGCGTGGAAAAGAAAACCAACGTGGCTCGCCCACATCACGAAACATGGTATCGGAGTTGTATCGAATGGTGTGGCGAACCGAGTGTCGCAATGCTTTAGAAGGGATTGTGCCAAGGTGCGCACAAGAACCGCCCACCTGACTTCGGTTTTCGATAATCGCAACACGACTCCCATCTTTTGAGGCTTTCATCGAGGCGGCTTCACCCGCTGGGCCCGCACCAATAACAACTAAATCATACTTAAAATCAGGCATGGTGTTCCTTTGCCAACTGGCATGTTTATGGCTTTTTAACTCACGTTTCGTGAGCTCAAAATGGCATAGAAAATCCCGCAGGTTGGCGTATCTGGTGATTGATAGCGTATTTTGCCGGAAACCTGAACTCCGAAACGTGAGTTATAAACTTGCACACATTGCCCGTTGTAGGCGAATATTATTAGTTTGACCTATAAATATATGTATCTTCAATAAATATACCGTTAATCGTATTTTTTGAAAAACGTATACCCGCAACTCCTTCGCCTGTATCGATAGCAAACTTGAGTAGCTGGGCAATTTGATTTGAGGTGTTTGTCACCCCAATATCATTCAAGGAAATAATTTCTTCTGAATTTTCTGCTTGTCCATTCATCGCTACTATTCTTTTATAGTATTCTCGAGGCCCTTCAGTATCTACGAGAGGTGATGCAACTATAAGCTTCCACGTTTTCTCTTCATGAGAATACAACCAAAATGAACTTTTAATAGCTGCATTATTCGCATCAAGGCGCTCTATGAGTTTAGCACCCGTTTTTATCATAGAGTCGGAAAGACTCTCTGTTACCAAAATGTCCTTAGCCATGCCAATATTGCTGAACCTGCTTTGAGATACAAACTTTTAGAGCACACTCGAGAGAATAACCAATCAAATAATATGCCCCTTGGTAATGTTCATTTTCGAGCAAAACTCTAGCTTCCGAAACACGAATCTCAACCAAGCCTTCTAAGTCAGTTTTATTCATAGTTGGGCGTTATGGCTTCCTTTGCATGGTTATCTATTTACAATCAGTGCCAGTTTTTTTCTTCATAAGAACCATTTTCGTTACATAAATTTGCCCATCATAATTCATGGCAAAACCATCAATCGCTTTACTTGTATAATCACCTATTATTTCGACGAAAACCTCATCATAGGGTTTAGCTGTATGATTACTATATTTTCTCGCCATAAGCTCAAGTATCTCATTGGATCCTTTAACCCAAAAAATCTCTTTTTTTCCACAGGGTTGAAAAGTATTTACTTCATGTCCATAGATATAACGTCCAATTAATGTTTGCTCTTCAGCATTAGTTCGGGGCTGAGATTCTGCAATTGAACTGCATGCCTGAAGAAGCATCAACGTTAAAAATATAATCAAATAATTAGCTGTTTTTTTCATGCTCTTATTAATTCACTTAATAACTGTGGATGGATTCACTTTCGCTCCGTATCGAGTGTGTATTCGCACATGTACGTGATCAGTAATTCCATTCTTATATCGATTCTTCAGTGTCTTCGCTGTACCAATTATGCTGCTACCAACCTTAACTACTGTTCCTACAATATTTACAGAGGGCTGCATATACCACACCCAGCACTTTGTACCGTCACATGCTACAATTTCCACTCCAGATAACACCATGGCATCAAGTCCCGATGAGTATGGTTTAGAAATTTTTGTAACCTTTCCAGATAGTGGAGCTTTTACTTGCTGCCCAGGGCTTGAATTGTAGTCGGTTCCGTCATGAACTCGTGCCCCCTAGACGCTCCATGATGGCCTGCGCCATATGAATCAGTACCACGCACAGCTAGCCCGGTAGGCTTACCATAAGCAATAGGCCACATCTTTTTAATTGTTGTGCCGTATGGATCGATACGACCATCCGGCTTTTGCATAAAATTAGATTGAATTTGATCTATACCAGCCTGTGTTTTAGCACCAAATCTTCCATCAACCACTAACTTAGGTAGTACTTTTCGAAGGTCATCTCTCAAATTAATAATTTGCTGCACCGTTTTTATATCGTCCGATTTATTTACTCCCTTGCTACCAACAGAGCTACTTAACATAGTAATTCTCCCTAATGATTGCCAGAGCGTCGCCGTTGCTGGCCTTGTTAAGGTCGTTTACTACTGAAAAAACGGTAGACATAAAATTACCACCAATGAACACAAACCAAAAATTAATAAACTAGCACCACACCACGAAAGCATATTTGAGAGGGGGAATGTATACAAGGAAAGAGCGGGGGAGATAAGACAGTGGCTAAGTACACCCCTGCTTTAGCTACTTTTGGTAGCATCGTAAGCTTCGATAACGGGAGAAACACCTTCTTTATCTTGATTCACTTCTTCGCATTTCTCGATGTTTCCTCCGCAAATTTCACAATCACCCTCTATGCCTACAGCGGCGAGCCCTCCGCATGTGCCCGCAATAGGTTTGCGTTTAAAAATCACTCCCACCGACATAATTAGTACAACCAGAGCCATAAAAACAAAGGTTATTAATAGAATTTTCATGTTTAATTTCTCGTCTGCGGAAATGAATCATTGGGCTGAAAGCTGCACGAGCTATTTTCAAAGTGCCGCTAAACCGCGCTGCAAATCTTCTTTTAAGTCGTCGATATTTTCCAAACCGACTGATATTCGGATTAGGTTTTCTGTAATGCCTGCTGCAAGCCTTTCTTCATCAGACAAACGCCCATGCGTTGTGGTTGCAGGGTGGGTAATGGTGGACTTTGTATCGCCAAGGTTGGCGGTAATAGAATGCACGACGGTTGCATCAATAAAACGCCAAGCTGCGGCTTTGTCGCCCTCCACTTCCATCGAAAGAACACCACTAAAACCAGATTGTTGCTTTTGAGCGATTTCATATTGAGGATGGCTAGGCAGGCCACAATAATGGACTTTTTTAATGCCATCTTGCGTCTCAAGCCACTGAGCAAGGATGAGTGCAGATTCACTATGGGCTTTCATTCGCAAGCTCAAGGTTTCTAAACCCTTTAAAAACACCCAAGCATTAAAGGGGCTCATGGTTGGCCCAGCAGAACGCAGAAAACCGAAAACTTCTTCCATTTCCTTTTCACGGCCCACTACAGCGCCGCCAATACAGCGCCCCTGACCATCGAGATATTTAGTGGCAGAGTGCACGACAATATCTGCGCCCAGTTTCAGTGGAAGCTGTAAAGCCGGGGTGCAGAAGCAGTTATCCACCACTAATAAGCATTGATTTTGATGGGCAAGATCTGCCAACTGCTTAATATCAGCCACTTCACACAGTGGGTTTGATGGTGTTTCCAGAAATAATACGCGTGTATTGGATTGCAGCGCATTTTCCCATGCTGAGATATCTTTCAGGTCAACAAAGGTTGTTTCAATGCCGAATTTTTTTAAATACTTTTCGAATATAACGACGGTGGTGCCAAATACACTGCGTGAACACAGCACATGATCACCACTTTTAAGCAGGGCCATCATGGTGGCGAGAATAGCCGACATACCTGATGCAAATCCAACTGCACGTTCTCCGCCTTCCATCGCGGCCAAGCGTTGTTCAAACGTTCTTACAGTAGGATTAGTAAAACGAGAATAGATATTGCCAGGCTCGTCTCCGGCGAATCGCGCGGCAGCCTGCGCTGCGCTTTCAAAGACAAAACTTGATGTGGGGAAAATTGCTTCGCTGTGCTCATTTTCCTGGCTGCGTATTTGCCCAGCTCTTACGGCTTGCGTTTCAACCCGAGTATTCTGCAATGCGGCCTTCAACCGTTCTTCTCTATTTTCGGGCATAGTATTTTTTAACCTGTTTATCTAATTCACTTAACTTAAAGCACTTTAAGTTAAGAAGACTCAGTTGTTATTATGAAGATCCATCACTTCGTCATCCCCACTTGAAACATCCGTAGAGCCACTCTCTTTAGCGCTATCATTTCGACTCGCCTCAAGGGAGTCCAGATATTCCTTACTGATATCGTTGGTCACATATTCGCCGGTAAAGACACTGGTATCAAACTGCTTAATGCCTTTGTTTCCCTCTCTGGCTGCAGAAATAAGGTCGTCTAAATCTTGATAAACCAACCAGTCAGCACCGATTTCATTCTGTATTTGCTCCACTGTTTTACCGTGAGCTATTAATTCGTGAGTGGCTGGCATATCAATGCCATAGACGTTTGGATAACAGACTTCGGGGGCTGCAGAAGCAAAATAAACCTTGGCTGCACCGGCTTCGCGTGCCATTTTAATAATCTGATTACAGGTTGTTCCGCGAACGATAGAATCATCCACCAACAACACATTCTTTCCCTTAAATTCTAAATCTATAGCATTCAATTTCTGACGTACGGATTTTCGCCGTTGACTTTGGCCGGGCATAATAAAGGTACGGCCAATGTATCTGTTTTTTATAAACCCCTCGCGATACTTCACACCGTGGTGGTTTGCCAGTTCCAGCGCGGAGGTTCTGCTGGTATCTGGGATGGGGATGACCACATCAATATCGTGATCAGACCACACTTTTTTGATCTTTTCTGCCAGCTTTTCCCCCATGCGCAATCGCGCCTTATAAACGGAAACTTTATCCATTATAGAATCAGGGCGCGCTAAATAAACGTACTCAAATATGCAGGGAGACAGCGTTGGAGTATCTGCACATTGCTTAGAATGAAGATTTCCATCGTTATCGATATAGATTGCTTCACCTGGCTCAATGTCTCGTATCACAGTGAAACCAAGTGAGGACAAAGCAACACTTTCAGAGGCAATCATGTATTCGTTGCCCTCTGCTGTTTCGCGTTTGCCAAAAACGGCAGGGCGAATACCAAAGGGGTCGCGAAAGCCTACGAGGCCGTAACCTGTAATCATCGCAACGGCAGCATAAGCCCCACGGCAACGACGATGCACTGCTGAAACAGCTGAAAAAACATCGGAAGGATCTGGAGAGAGTTTATTCCGGCACTGCAGTTCATGCGCAAAAACGTTGAGCAAGACTTCAGAATCAGAGTTGGTGTTGATATGACGAAGGTCGGCCTGAAACAGGTCATTTTTCAACTCTTCGGTATTGGTTAAATTACCATTATGCGCCAGCGTGATACCGTAAGGCGAGTTGACATAAAAAGGCTGGGCTTCGGCAGACGTGGAGCTACCCGCTGTGGGGTAGCGAACATGGCCAATACCCGTGTTGCCGATCAGGCGTCCCATATGGCGCGAACGAAACACGTCACGCACGCTGCCATTTTCTTTACGCAGATACATTCTGCCTTCATGACAGGTAACAATACCCGCCGCATCTTGCCCACGATGTTGGAGCGCCGTTAATGCATCATAAAGCGTAAAGTTAACGTTTGATTTCCCGACTATACCAACAATCCCACACATGAATTTTTACCTTTTTGACCCGTAGGAACCCGTTTTCACTTGGATTCAGTTGGACTTACAACATAGTTAGATAACAAATTTTCTGCCACGGCAAGCGTGTTCTGCTCAACGATCTGCATATAGGGTATTAGTAATGACTGATGCCACCAATTTGTTGCTTCTGGCTGAGAAATCCAACGCAGCAACGTGGCGGCTATAAGTAACAAGAGGATTCCACGGGAAAACCCAAAGGCCATCCCCAGCAATCGATCGGTATTGGATAAACCGGTGGCCTTTACGACCTGCCCCACTAGGCGTTTAATAATAGTGCCAACAATGAGGGATGAAACAAACAAAATCACCCTGGCTAGCCAAAACCGCCCTTGGTAGTTCAAATCGACTGAATCGGATAAAACTGTGGCCAAACCCGGTGAAAAATAGAACACCACAAACATGGCCCCAAACCACACGAGTAAGGACAAGGCTTCACTGACAAAACCTTTTAGCCAGCTTAACCCTGTTGAAATCACAACCACACTGAGAATGACCCAATCAACCCAAATCATTGAACCTGCTTCACGTTATATCAAGCCATTTATATAAAGGTTAGAGGGTTGCCCCTTTTAGACGGTCGGTATTTTATCAAAACTGGACAGCTTACCCAAGCCCCTGTTCATAATAGTGACATAATAATATCTATCTTGCGGTAACTATTCAGCTCACAATCGACAAACTGATATTTTACTCGGGAATGTAAGGCCTCACCATGCCTTGTAAGTCATGAGTCTGCCTTAACCGCTTTTGTACGACGGAGGCATCGCCCTCTTTGAGCATGGGGCCAACGTACACCCTATAAATCCGGCCTCCTGGCGAAGACTTTTCTTTAATATAGGCTTTTTCGTTTTGTTTTCGCAGAACATTACGAAGATTTATCGCATTGTCTTTTTTTAAAAAACTCGCCAATTGAACTGTCCATGCTGGTATAAAAACAAGTTCTTCGTGCTTCTTCTTTTTACCAGTAACGTCTTTGATATTTTCGACGAGATGAGTCACTGCTTCCCTTATAGGGGACATTTCCTCACTGGTGCTTCCGTGGTCTTGGTCAATTGATTGATTTGCCACTCGAACAGCCGCGATACGCTGCTGGGCAGCTTCAAGATTATGACGGCGCTCTAGCACATCAAAATCTGCGACAGTTAAATCTCCAGGTTTCGAGGGGACGACAACCTTGATTAAAGATTCTTCCAGTACCGGTTCGTTAAAAATCGTCGGTACGAATATAATCAGTGCTGCAGCGACAACTAGTGCTCCAACAACTTTCTGTTTTAGGACTTCATCCACTATAAATTAACCGGGAAAGTTAGGTGACTATTCAGCTCACGCTCAAATTTGAACGCAGTCTGAACAGTTACAGAGTTCGCTGAGGTGTTGCCATTTTTCATCTATTCAGAGCAAACATGAAGAGTAACAGCATTCATCAAATAGACGCCTTTAGCATAGCTTGCTTTACTGCCGAAACGGTATAAAACGAACCGAAAATCACGATCCGGTCATTCTTACCTGCTAATAATACAGCACTTTTATACGCCTCTTCAGGTGAAGCGCATGCCTCACTTACATTAAAACCCAGCTGAGACATTGCCTGCGATAACTCTCTCTTGGATAAAGATCGACTCACCGGCAACTCTGTTATAAACCATTGATCGACAAGGGCTTGCATTGATGGCAGCACACTCTCTGGTTTTTTATCCGCTAGCATTCCTAAAATAGCATAGGTTTTACCTGAAACTGGATTTAATGCCAAATATTGCGCAAGTGCCGATACCGCCTGTGCGTTATGGGCTACATCAAAAATATGTTGCGGATTTTGGCCTAGGTGTTCTTGTCGGCCTTCCAAGCTAATAGAAAGACCTGCCACAAGATTATCCCGCTTGAGCGGAAGCCCAAGCAACTGACAAACCTGCAATACGGCAGCCAGATTTCCGAGCAGCAAGTTGGCTGGGGGAAGTGTATCTATAGACAAGGTGTTGCCGATAGCATCCAAACCAGACCAGCTCCACTGGCAAGCCTCACTATTTACTTGTGCGCTAAAATGCACACCTTGCACAAGAGGCTTAAGACCCAGCTTTTTAGCATGAGCCATAACGGTGTCAGGTACATCAGTATCACCGATCACTACTTGCTTTCCACGGCGCATGATCCCCGCTTTTTCAAAGCCAATTTCTTCGCGAGTTTCACCCAACCATGACTGATGATCAATCGCCACGCTAGTTATCAACGCGATGTCTGCATCAATAATATTCACTGCATCCAGACGCCCACCCAGGCCCACTTCAAGCAAAATTACATCCAGAGAGTTTTGACTCTCTCCTAACACAATTCGAGGGTGTGAAAAAAGATACAGCGCTGCAAGAGTGCCGAATTCAAAATAGGTAAGAGAAATGCCTTGCCGTGCTGCATCCACCGCTTCGAATGCACTGATCAGGGCTTCGTCAGAAACTGCTTGCCCGTTAATTCGAACACGCTCATTGTAAAACAGCAGGTGGGGGGATGTGTATGCGCCAACGCAAAAACCTGCATCGCAATATATGGCCTCCAATGCTGCAACGCTGGAACCCTTGCCGTTGGTTCCGGCAATGGTAAGCACTTTGCACCCCTTCTCGCCACCAAACTGATTCAGGCTTAAGCGCTCTGCAACCACCTTGATACGTTCCAAACCCAAGTCGATTTCCTCGGGATGGAGCGACTCAAGCCGCAAGAGCCACTGTTCTAACGACTGTTTCGATTCGTTTAGACCTTTATTCATCCAACGCAGCACGAATGGATTGAATTAAAGCCGGTGGCTCTGCAGCCTGCCAGTCAGGTTTTTGAGCGCTTTCAAAGTAAGCATTCACCAACGCGCTGCCCACCACTACACCATCTGCGCTAGCGCCAATGGCTTTTGCCGAGGCCGCATCTTTAATACCAAAACCAACACTCACGGGCAGGGAGGTGTGCTGACGGATCAAGGCCAATTTCTCAGCAACTTCCGTGACATCCGAATTGCTGGCACCGGTCACCCCTTTGAGCGAAACGTAATAAAGATAACCAGCCGCTGCATCACAAATTTTCTTGATTCGCTCTTCCGTGGTTGTTGGTGCAATCAGGAATATGGAGTCAATGCCTTTGTCCGCCAGTGCCGCCTTTAAGTCTTGCGCTTCTTCTGGGGGAAGGTCGACGGTTAAGATCGCATCAACACCGGACTTTTCTGCCCTTTCTGCAAACAAGTTGTAACCCATTACCTCGACGGGGTTTAAGTAGCCCATTAGTACAACGGGTGTATCGGAGTCTTTGCTGCGAAACTCAGCGACCATTGCAAGTATGTCGGTGAGGGATGTGTGGTGCTCAAGCGCCCTTTCATGGGCGAGCTGTATCACTGGGCCTTCTGCCATGGGGTCAGAAAATGGTACGCCCAGTTCAATGACATCTGCACCGGCTTCCACTAGGCCATGCATTTGGGAAACAGTGCTGCCTTTTTGTGGATCACCGCCAACGATGTAGGGGATAAGGGCTTTTTTACCGATTTTTTTCAGATTAGCGAAACAGCTTTGTAAACGACTCATAATGCCCTGACCTTAAATTTCGATGCCATCAATGCTGGCAACAGTATGAATATCCTTATCGCCCCGACCAGAAAGGTTAATAATGATGTTTTCTTCGGGTTTCATTTCTTTGGCCAGCTTGCAGCCGTATGCAATCGCATGACTCGACTCTAACGCTGGAATAATACCTTCAATTTTTGTGAGATCACGAAAAGCAGAAAGCGCTTCTTGATCATCAATAGCAACATAATTGACACGCCCAATATCTTTCAACCAAGAATGCTCTGGGCCAACACCGGGGTAATCAAGCCCTGCCGACACGGAATGGGTATGAATAATCTGACCGTCATCATCTTCCATCAAGTAGGTTCGGTTGCCATGTAATACTCCGGGACGGCCCGCATTCAGCGGTGCCGCATGACTGCCGGTTTCTATGCCCAGCCCAGCGGCTTCTACGCCATACATTTTAACTGTTTTATCAGCCAGAAAGGGGTAAAACAAACCCATAGCATTAGATCCACCGCCAACACAGGCCACAAGGGCATCAGGCAAGCGACCGGTCATTTCTGCACATTGCTCTCTGGCTTCGCGGCCAATAATCGATTGAAAATCCCGAACCAACATAGGGTAAGGATGAGGGCCTGCAACAGTACCGATAATGTAATAAGTATCATCAACATT
>JAESUE010000066.1 GCA_016763235.1 Pseudomonadales bacterium | reverse complement strand
TCTCAAACACAGCGTTGAAGAGAAGTCATCAATTTAAGTACAACAGACAGGGGCTTTTTTCTTTTAATTAAAAGCACGAGCAAACCCCTTACCTGTTCCTTTTATAATAACCTTAAAGCATAGCATTATATAAGCTTCATTAAAGAAAAATGGGCTTGGCTAAAGTGAGTACTGCATTGTTGCGGTCTCTTGTGTGGGGGTTCATTGTTGAGAAGGTTACAGCGAGTCCAATAAACGTAGACAGTTCAAATAGGTGTCAGAATGGGCCTGCCGCGATTTATAAAATTTTCTAAAAAACAACGTTGTCACTTATTATCATCAAAGATGAGTGCATGGTTTGATACGCCGCTCGGAAAAGCTGTTCAGCAGGCTGAGGTCGAGATAGCGAACCATATTATGCCAACCCGATTTGGCTATCACCTGCTCTATTGTGGGCAGGGTGACCCCGATAAGTTATTGAAAGAAAGCCCGATATTACACAAGTTTGTTGCTGCCGATGCCCCCCTAAAGCAATCGTGGTTACCTTTCGTTTATGGAGAGGGTGGCGCATTGCCGCTTGCCAATGAAAGTATCGACCTTGTGGTATTGCAGCACAGCCTTGATTTTGAGGAAAATCCGCATCAGGTGTTAAGGGAAGCTGCACGTATTTTGATCCCTGGTGGCACCTTGGTTGTTATTGGGTTTAACCCTAAAAGCTTTTGGTGGGTTTGGCGACTATTTCACCATCAAACAAAAGAAGCGCCTTGGGCTGCACGTTTTATTAGCCCATCAAGGCTATCAGAGTGGTTAAGCCTGCTTGAGCTAGAGGTGGAAGGCTGTGAAACAGGTTATTATCTACCCCCGTGGCAGGGTCTTGCCAAGGGGGATGCGTTTCAAAGGTTTAAGAGTGGCGCTAAGAGTTTCTTTACCAAACGAGGGGCTGTTTACGTGATGGTTTCCAAAAAGACAGTCTCCTGCATGACCCCGATTGCACCTAAATGGCGCATTGGACGAAGACGTTTTCTCAATAATCCCAAACCATTAGTCAACAAGGAACAAATTTAAGTGAAAACAGTGGAAATATTTTCAGATGGCGCATGTCGTGGTAACCCGGGGCCAGGTGGATGGGGAGCCTTGCTGCGGTTTGGTGAGGTTGAAAAGTCACTATTTGGCGGAGAAGATCACACCACGAATAATCGAATGGAATTAACGGCAGCCCTTGAAGCGTTAAATTCGCTCAACGAACCCTGCAAGGTGGCTCTCACCACTGACTCCCAATATGTCCGAAAAGGAATTACAGAGTGGATCGAAGGTTGGAAGGCGAGGGGATGGAAAACAGCAGCCAAAAAGCCGGTTAAAAATAAAGATTTATGGGAAGCCCTTGATGCCGCAATACAGCAGCACGAAATAGAGTGGCACTGGGTAAGAGGACATAGCGGGCACCGGGAAAATGAAATAGCCGATCAGCTAGCAAATCGCGGGATAGATGAGCGCTAAGGTGTAGGCACTTTGCGTTAGAAAACCTGTAACTGTTCAGATTGCGTTTAAACTTGAGCGTGGGCTGAGTCGTTACGAAAACCTCTAATTTAGGAGATGAATTTGCGACAAGTTGTACTGGATACTGAAACAACAGGCATCGACCCCTTGCAGGGCCATCGTATTATTGAAATCGGCTGTGTAGAGCTTGAAAATCGACGCTTTACCGGTAACACCTACCATGAATACATTAACCCAGAGCGGGAAATAGAAGCCGAGGCTATTTCAGTACACGGAATTACAAATGAGTCTTTAGAGGGTAAACCGCTATTTGCTGACGTTGCGTCAGGATTTATTGAATTCATTCGGGGGGCTGAGCTTATTATTCACAACGCCCCCTTCGACGTGGGGTTTCTGAACAATGAATTCGCCTTAATGAAATCAGGTTTAGGCGTGATAGCGGATTATAGTGGCGTGTTGGATACTCTGGCGATGGCCAGAAAACGGCATCCGGGGCAGCGTAACAGTCTTGATGCGCTCTGCAAACGTTACGGCGTAGATAATTCCAAACGAGAACTGCACGGCGCGTTACTCGATGCCGAAATTCTTGCCGATGTTTACCTATTGATGACGGGTGGTCAGCTTGCACTTTCTTTAGGCGATGATCAGCAAGATGGTGAAGTAGGTCAGCAGCGTATACGGCGTTTGTCTTCCGAGAGGCCTGCATTAAAAGTCATTAAAGCATCGGATGTCGAACTTAAATCTCATCAGCAAAAACTGGAAGAAATTCAGAAAATTTCTGATGGCTGTTTATGGTTGCAGTAGATGTTTTTTTAGAGCTGTCTTTTAGGTGAAGCCTGTTAACGCGAAACAACGCGTAATCGCAAGGCTGCCATAATGAGGTAAAAACATCGGCACTCAGTCACCGTACAAAGCATCGTTACGCCAATGAAATTAGAATTGGCGTTAATTAATGTATAAAAGTGATCAAGATTATCGCGATCAATGAGGCATGAATAAAAGACTGCTTTTGCCTCATAGGGGCAGCGATTAAATACTCATCTTATCGCTGCCAGAAGAGAGAATACTGGTAGTAATAAAAAATATTATTTTATGCGTCAGATTAATATTTTTAGCAACGGCATTCATAACCGGCGCGAAGTTATCCCCCTCCTTATAGTGTTATAGACAACGGCGTTAGACGTGCATTTACATTTTTATTTGTAAGGCGCGGTAGCACCGCATAGTCACTCCATGCACAGCAAAGCGAAAAAGTTAGTCGCAAAATAGGCATATTAATAAGGCCGAAACCGCTATCGCTATGGGTATATAGACTATATTTAAAACAAAATCCTTTGGTAACTAATCAGCTCATGCTCAAATTTGTGCATAACGGCGTTAAGAAATGATCATTTATGCCTATAAACGCATATTCCCCGCCTTGTTCGGCTTAAATTTGAGCGCAACCTGAACAGTTATAGGGTTCGCTGAGGTATTGCATCCTTTGTTACATTCGGTTTCCCCGATATGCCAGTGGTTAACAGCTTGTTGCACAGGGACACATTACGATCAGCAGTAATATGATAGATTGGTCTGCTAACGCTAGATTATGGCTGCTTGTACAAATATTTAGCCTGATACTAATGTTAAATATTTCGGAGTCAGGTTTTTAATATGTTAAAAAATGCACCACTTCTCAGGTTAGTAAAAGACGAGCTTGACTCAACACTCCAGCATGCTGAAGTGCGTTTAAAAGCCTATTCCGAGGGGGTGAATGAAGCGTTAGCTGAGACCATGGAAGCGTTTAATCAAATTTCAGGTACCTCGCGTTTGATTAGCTTACCTGCGGCTGAGGTTCTCGCTAAAGAATTACATTCTCTTGCTGCAAAGCTAGAAAAATTGCCAGAGTCAGACATCAAACAAAAAAATGCGATGTCTGGCCTAACGGTTGGTATAACGATGCTAGGCCGTTATTTTAGTTATCTGAATACTACCGGTAATTATTCTCCCGAACTGTTATTACCCACTATTAATGATGTGAGGCTTGCTGGAGGAGGAAGAGCTTACTCGGACAGTACTTTTTTTGTTTTTGAACGAGAAAAGAAACGAGAAATTTTGCGATCTTTTGTAGTTAAGCCCAGTGCAGACCTTCCCGACACCAAGAATTTAAGACGCTTAAGGCATATGTATCAAGTCGGCTTACTGGAGATCATTAGAAATAATGAGGGTGGCTTTCGCCTAATGAAACGCGCTTTAGAGCGAGTAGAAGCAATATGCGGTGATACGGCGGTTGCCGAGATCTGGCCAATGGCACAAATTGCAATTGAAGCAATGGTGATGGGAGACGTGGCGCTCACGCGCTCGCGAAAACTCCTGTTCGCATGGCTGGATAGAGAATTAAAACAGTTAAGTGTTAATGGCAAAGTTTATCTTGCCTCCCAACCCTCGGAAGCTCTGGTGAAAGAATTATGTTACATCATTGCTATCAGTGCGCCGAAATCGGAGAAAATTAAGGCAGCACAACACCGACTGGGTTTTTCGGATGATATTCTTTCCGACCTTAGAATTAGAGCTGAGCGCGATATAATGATTGGCCCGGACAGCTCCGTTATTCAGGCCGTTAGTGTCGCGGTTAACGAGGAACTCAACCGGTTAAAAGATGCCATAGACTTACACTGCCGGATTGATGGCGAAAGTCATAGCGCTGAAATACAGCTTCTTCTCGAAAGTATCGAAAAAACACTAAATCTCCTTGAGCTTGACGAATTAAGTGATGAAGTAAAAAAACAGCTGGAATATTTAAATAAACAGCCTGAAACGAAACAGAAAGATATGGCAATTGTTTACGAACCAGTTATCCAGTTGGTGTTGAAAATTGAAAGCATTATGGGTCTGATGCTTAAAGGCGGCCAGTTAAGTGATGCGCAGTCAGCAATGAGTGATGCGGATGCGGCTCCTACGGGTATTTTGGATGAGATAAAAATGCTGGCGGTTGTTGAATCAAGGTCTGGTCTAGCTCTGGCGAAACAAAGCCTAACCTCCTATATTGACTCCGGTTGGGACTCTCTCTACCTTGGGAATGTGCCGGATAGTTTGCATGGGGTTTGGGGGGCATTGTATTTCCTTAATCTACGGCAAGCAGCTGAAATTGTTCTGAAAATCCAGAAATATATTGAACAAAAATTAATTTCTTCTTCCAAGCCGTCTGAAAATGACCTGGAAACCTTGGCTGATGCTGTTACAGGTGTTGATTACTACTTGGAAAGTATTGAAACGGATAAACCGCTTGGCGTTGGTATTCTAGAGGTCGCCGAGGAAAGCCTTGAAGTTCTTGGGTTTCCAGTCGACAAGTAGTGCTTTGGCGTCTAGTGTATTTATAATGCTATGATTTATAACGATTATTCAGTTTGGAATATTGTTTTCCAATAAAGCGTTTGAGCACATGGCAACACCATGTGCCTGGTCATCTCTTGCAATATACTCCTTATGCTTATCGTTAAAAAAGTGGCAGTTGAATGCATGGTTGTTGCGAATTGTTTCTAATTCATTCATATTTTTCTTTAAATCTTCATACCTTGGTCTAAGCTGAAATTAGGTGTAAATATTCACCAAAACGATTGGTGTTTTTTTGGAGTATGAGGGATAAAAATGCGTTGGCTAAATAAACTTTCTATCAAATACAAGATTCTGTTGATTCCCGTTGTCGGTATTATCGGGTTAGCAATCAACCTGATGATTAATAATAACGTGAATAGTGAAAGCGCCGAAAATTTGAGGCAAATTAAAAATATCTATTTTCCTGTTTTAGAAAAATCTGATATCTCTCTAGTTCTTCTAACTCGAGTCACTGAAACCTTGAACTCTGCGGTTAGTACAGGAGAAGAGGAGTTTGTTGAAAATGCGGATGCTCTCGCCGATGAACTGCGTTCAGAGATGGACTTGATAGGAAGTATCTACCCAGTCAAAGCCGAGAAAATAAATAACTTGAAATCAGATTTCGAGGAATACTTTGAAGTGGCAAGGGGGGTTTCTGAGGGGATGGTAGCGGGTACAGCTGATTTTAGCACCATGCAAAACAAAGTTTCGAAAATGGCCGATCTTTTTGAGAATGTAAAGAAAGATATGCAGGCATTTAGAGCCAGCAGTTACGAAGAGTTTACCAACACCGTTGATAGTACCATTAGCGGCTCTTCTGCTGCGATGAAGCTGAGTATGCTTGCATCCGCCTTCACCATTGCTGCACTTTTGGTTGTTTCAATCAGTATAACCGTTTTGATTACTCGGAATATTGGTGCGGTAGTGACTTCATTAAAAGAGATTGCATCGGGCGATGGCGACCTGACAAAACGAATAGAGCAAAAGAGCAATGATGAAATTGGAGCGCTTGTTTCATTTTTTAATGACTTCGTGGAGAAGCTGCATGGCATTATCTCAGAAGTTGTCGATGCCATAGACCCCCTAACAAATGCCTCTGAGAACCTTGCGGCTCTGGCTAAAAGCACCACATCAATGTCGACGATTCAACTAGATACAACAAATGAAGTTGCACACTCAATTGCGCAGGTATTTGAGAGCGTCGATGATGTTGCAAAAAGTGCATCCTCGGCAGCAACTGCTGCGCAAGAGGCTGACACCGAAGCAAAGAGTGGCCAAGCTATTTTAGAAGAAACAGTTACCTCGATTAATCAGCTGGCCACTGAGGTGGAGACAGCTTGTGGGACAAACAGGCAGCTTGAAAGTGATACAGAAAGTGTTGGAAATATTTTGGATGTTATACAGGGTATTGCTGAGCAAACTAACTTGCTCGCTCTTAACGCTGCAATTGAAGCGGCACGTGCAGGTGAACATGGGAGGGGGTTTGCGGTTGTCGCTGACGAGGTAAGAACATTAGCCTCGAAAACGCAGGAGTCTACAAAAGAAATACAAACAGTTATCGAACAATTGCAGCGTACAGCAAGAAGCATTACCGAAGTCATGGAAAAAGGGCAGCAAAGTGCGCGTGATAGCGTGTCTCATGCAGCGCGAACGGGCGAGTCGCTGGCTGAAATTGGTAACAAAGTGGCCAGTATCAGCGATATGAACTTCCAGATTGCATCGGCAACAGAAGAACAACAGCGAACTTCAGCAGCGATTAATCAGAATGTTGAAGGGATAAAAAATGCCGCAGAGTCCTCGGTTTCGATGTCCGACGAGGTTGCTAGTGCAACGAATTCTCTGGGGGATGTTACGAGTAAATTGCAGCGTGTAGCCAACCAATTTAGAGTTTAAATCACGCGGCTCATGCTCAGTGTTAATCATTTTAAGAGCAGAGTTATTAAAACTAAGGCTAATTCAGCTATAATCCTAGAAAGTGCGTTGATATATTTAACGGTAGTTATGCATGAATTAGGGTGTGAGCTGAGTAGTTACGCTTAGGTAAGTATAATATCTGGTTAAGGAAGAGCCTGCTGTGTGAAATATTTTACATGGGGCTTAGAAATTTAAAGGGAATATAAAGGGTTATATTATGGGGCGCAAAATTAATGCCGCAGTATTAGGGGCTAGTTTTATTTTACCTGGTGTTGCCGGGGCGTTAGGATTGGGAGATATAACCCTAAACTCGGCATTAAATCAGCCTTTAAATGCAGATATTTTAATAAGAAAAGCGGGTGACCTTGGTAAAACAGAAATACTAACCAAGCTTGCCCCTGTAAAAGAATATGAGAGATCGGGTGTTGATCGGGCATATTTTCTCAATGACATACAGTTTAATGTTGAAGTGTCTGATGATGGCTCCGCTACAATTCACTTGACGACGCTAAAACCCGTTGTAGAACCATTTTTAAATTTTATTCTTGAGGTGCAGTGGCCTCAGGGGAAAATATTAAAAGAATTTACTCTTTTACTTGATCCGCCAGTTTTTTCTCAGGAATACAGTCAAGCTATCAATCCTCCCGTGTCTGATTCTGCAAAGGCTCAACAGGGGGCAGCGCAAGGGCGCTCTTCCAATGTGGGGGATGTTTCGTTGCCCACTCGTCCGGGGAGTGTCTCTAGCCAAAGCGGCGACTTTTCAGTTGGCGCGGATGTTTATGGGCCAGTGGTTCGAAATGAAGGTCTTTGGGAAATCGCAAAAAGGGTGCGCCCTAATAAATCCTTCTCTATCAATCAAACAATGATAGCCATTCAAGAAAAAAACCCCAATGCCTTTTTACGAAATAACCTGAATCTTCTGAAAGAGGGGCAAGTGCTGCGCGTTCCTAGTGCGGAAGAAATTCTCGGTAACTCATACCAAGATGCTTTAGCGTCGGTAAAAGCTCAAAATGAGCGTTGGAGGAAGCCGGCTGCACAAATGGTGCAGGAAGCTGTAGAAGTGGAGTCAGAGTCCCAATTGGGCGCAAATGTTGAACCAGTGCCGGAAAGTAATGTAGAAGGAGGCGGACGATTAACCCTCGTGGCGGGTAGTGATGAAGGGTCTGATAGTAGTGGTGCTTTAGGTGCGACCGAAGGTGAGGCGGAAGGCGCTAGCGCTGTAGCGTTGAAGCAAGAGCTGGCTGTTAAAGAAGAAAACCTTGATCGAGCGGTTATAGAAAATGAAAATCTTAAAACCGAACTTGAAGAGATTAATCAGCAGCTTGAAACAAGTGCAGAACTCGTGCAGCTGAAGGATGATCAAATAGCGACGTTACAGAAACAACTTGCCGCTCTCGAAAAGAAACGGAAAGAAAATCCCACGCAGAGTCAGCCATCTTCCGCTGATAATGAAAGCGCTAACGGTCTTGATAATCCCTTAATGCTGGCAGGTATTGGCGCAGCAATAGTGGCGTTAATTGTCGGTTTAATGCTTGCTCGAAGAAAATCAGTGGGTAATAAAGAAGATGACCTACCCGAGCAAGAGTTTGATGCAGAGGATTTAGGGCGAGACACAAACCAAGAGAAAGAACAGGCTGAAGGTGAAGACGTAAGTGCGAGCCAGAGTGATGATGAGAATTTGGCAGATGAAAATCCCGCATCACAAGAGACTGCATCGAAAGATGATTCGGTCAAACAAGAGCTTGGAGACGTGATTGGTGAAGCAGATATTTATATTGCTTATGGCCGTTTTAGCCATGCTGCAGAGCTGCTGAAACAGGGCTGCGATGCTGAACCCGATCGAGAAGATATTCGCCTGAAGTTACTTGAAGTGCTTGTAGAAACAGGCGACATGGAAGCATTTTCCAGTCAGGACGCTATCTTGAGAGGTTCTTCCAGCGAATCTGTATTGCAAGCTGCCGATGCACTCTATGTAAAAATGCACGGATCTGAAAGGAGTGATAAAGAGGACGCGGGGGCTGTTTCGGACGATGACTTCCCCGAAGAAACCGTCTTTGATGCGGTCGATGAAGGTGATGAAGGGTTTGCTTCGGAGTTGGGTACAGACTTCTCCGTAGGTGAAGACTTGGAGCAAGACACAGATGTCGTTTCCTTTGATTCGGGTGAGGAAGAAACGACAGGTTCCGTGCTTGTTGACGAAGCTATGGATGCTAATGAGAGTGATGACGGACTATCAACAGATTTAGAGTTTGAGCTTCCAGATATGGATTCGGGTGAAGAATCCGGTTTTTCTCTTGAGCTGGACGCTGAAGAAAACGAACAAGAAGGTGCTGATATTCTGGGGGCCGAAGGTGACTCCGGTTTAGATGATGCCGATGAACTCGGTGGGCTAGAGCTTGATAGCTTTGAAACGAGCATCGATTTAGATGCTGTTGGAAATGAAGGTGATGCGCAAGCGGAAGAAAGTTTTGACCTTGATCTGGACGATATGGGTGAGCTTGATCTAGGTGGAGAACTGGATGACGAGCTTAATAGCCTTGCCATGAAAGAAGAGGATGTTGCTCTTGACCTTGATGGGCTGGCTGATTCTCTTGATGAATCTGGTGTTGATTTCAGCGAGGCAGTAGAGCCATTAGAAGACAGCTTGGCTTCGGACGATACGCTCTCGTTACCTGAGGATGAATCTCTCGACCTTTCTGAATCTTCCGGCCTTGAGCTGGTGGACAGCTCTAATGACCAGGCTGAATCAACAGATTTGTCTGGAGATATAAACCTTGACGACGATGACCTAGATCTTCTATCCGATCTTGACGAAAATACCACAAAGCTTGATTTAGCAAGGGCCTATCTTGAAATGGGCGATGCCACGGGCGCTAAAGAAATATTGCAGGAGGTGCTTGCAGATGGCAATGACACTCAAAAACATGATGCCGAAGAAATGTTAGGGCAGATCGCCTAAAGTCTCTTAAAGATGGGTCGTAACTATTTAGAATAAACTGAATAGCTACGATGGGTGGTAACAAAAAAAGGCTGGTTAAGTTTACTTAACCAGCCTTTTTTTATGGCTTTGAATCAACGCTATAAGTGTATACGTTCAGCGTGTCGCTCAAGTTGGCTTAGGCATTGCCAGGGTGTGCTAAACTCCGGCCGATGAAAATAGCCTTAAGTATTCAGTATGATGGAAGCCAGTTTTGCGGCTGGCAGAGACAAAAACATGGTGTGCGTACCGTTCAGCAACAGCTAGAAAAATCCCTCAGTAAGGTCGCTGATAGTGAAATTTCTGTGATTTGTGCCGGTCGAACGGATACCGGTGTGCATGGCTTGGCTCAAATCGTCCATATGGAAACACCCGTCCAGCGCGATATGAAAGCATGGGTTTATGGCGGCAATCGCTTTCTCGATTACGATATTTCAATTTCATGGGCCAAGGTGGTTCCCGAAGATTTTCATGCCCGCTTTTCTGCCCAGGCACGTCGTTATCGTTATGTAATCTGTAATACTCCGATCAGGCCGGCGGCTATGAGGCAATACGTCAGTTGGAATTACCGTCCTTTGGATGCTGAGGCGATGCAGGAAGCTGCCGACCACCTTCTTGGTGAGCATGATTTTAGCTCCTACAGAGCGGCAGGTTGTCAGGCAAAGTCCGCGAACAGGAATATACGATCTCTTACAGTGCGGCGTTTTGGGAGCATGGTGGTGGTGGATGTCTGCGCGAATGCCTTCCTCCAGCATATGGTGCGTAATATCGTTGGGGTCTTGATGAAAATCGGTGCTGGAGAGCGGGCACCTGTGTGGGCTAAGGAAGTTTTAGAGTTTCGTGATCGAACCAAAGGTGGCGTTACCGCACCCCCTTATGGGCTATATTTTGTTGCCGTGGAATACCCCGATGAATACAAGCTTCCAGAGCAGGATATTGATGACTTCTTGTTTCCACTGCCCTTGGGGGCGCGTTGTTAAGTAAGAAGCAGGGTCTCTATTAAATTCACGCTAAAATTCATGCGTAACGGTGGTAAAAAATGACCATTCATGCGTATAAACTCACATCTTCTGCCTTGTTCTGCTCAAATTTGAACGCAACCTGAGCCGTTACAGAGCGCGCTGAGTAGTTCGTTAAATAGTTCGTTAAACAGTTACGAAGCGGGATGATTTATACTGTTTTCTTGGCTATCAAAAAGCGCCTAAATTCTGTTATCCTACCAGCTCCAGCTGGATCACAGTGGGTCTCCTATTCGGGAGTCAGGCTCTGCCAAATGTGCATTGAGCAATTCTTTTTTCTCTAGGTTACAGGTTCAATATTGTTGTCACGCACCCGCGTAAAAATTTGTGGTATAACCCGCCCAGAGGATGCCTTAGCGGCGGTTAATGCTGGGGCCGATGCCATTGGTTTCGTATTTTATGGGCCAAGCCCCAGAAACCTTAGCATTGAACAAGCAGCGCGTATTGCGCAAGTGGTTCCCCCTTTTGTCACCATCGTGGGTTTATTCGTTGATCCAGAGAAGGCGCTCGTTCAAAGCGTTCTCGAAAACGTACGCATTGATTTATTACAATTTCACGGACATGAATCAAGGGCGACATGTGAATCTTTTCTAAGGCCCTATATCAAAGCCATACGCGTGAAGCCGGAAGAAAACCTAGATGAAGTATTTGCAATGCATCCAAGGGCCACCGGTTTTTTATTAGATACCTACCGCCCAGGTGTACCCGGAGGAACAGGGGAAACATTTGACTGGTCTTTGTTCCCCCAAAAGAGTGAAAAGCCGCTTATTTTAGCGGGTGGTCTTACACCTGATAACATCGTGCTCGCTATTAACAGTACCCAACCCTTCGCAGTGGATGTCAGTGGCGGGCTTGAGTCTGGAAAAGGCATTAAAAGCCACCCACTGATTAATCAATTTATTGCTGGAGTAAACCGTGTCGATACGGAAAGATGAATTTCAAACTATGCCCGATGAACGTGGTCATTTTGGCCCCTATGGCGGCAGATTTGTATCAGAAACCCTCATGAGTGCGCTGGACGAATTGTCCGCCCTCTATAGCAAACTCAGCAAAGATGCGGATTTTATAAAAGAATTCGATTACGACTTGGCCCACTATGTAGGGCGACCATCGCCTCTTTACTATGCCGAACACCTTAGCCAACATGTGGGTGGTGCGCGAATATACTTAAAGCGAGAAGATCTCAATCACACGGGCGCGCATAAAATAAACAACACTATTGGCCAAGCGCTGTTAGCAAAACATATGGGAAAGACCCGTATAATTGCTGAAACCGGTGCAGGGCAGCACGGTGTCGCGTCCGCAACCGTCGCGGCACGTCTTGGTTTGGAGTGTTGTGTCTACATGGGCGCAGAAGATATCGAGAGGCAAAAGCTGAATGTCTATCGAATGAAATTACTGGGGGCTGAAGTGATTCCCGTTACTTCAGGCTCTAAAACCCTTAAAGATGCCATGAATGAAGCCATGCGCGACTGGGTTACAAATGTTGATG
>JAESUE010000065.1 GCA_016763235.1 Pseudomonadales bacterium | reverse complement strand
GATAGCGGCTTCGTTCAACACCCAGGCAAGTAGGTCTGTGCCATTCGCTCATTTCTCGACCCTCCCTTTTTTCCCAATAAGACAAAAGTACTAGAGGATACCCACCTAAAAGTTGAAAAACATTGAGGGGACCGGCACTACCAACGCCACGCTGAGGGGGCCACTATTGCCCCAAATCTGATCGCCAAAACTTGCGTTAATACAGGCAGTCGCATCGTTTTGTGTAAAGGGTGCGACAATTTGCCTCATCGAAACTCTATCCGAAAACCAGTATGGTGCGGTAGATTTTTTAACCAAAAGCAGTTGGAGATTTTCAATGTTTCGTCCAAAAATACCAAATATAAAAAGCCCCTTTTATTGCACCTTGGCGGCTATGGCTCTGTTAACAGGCTGCGGAGGAAGCAGCAATGGTGGTACTGACCCTAATGACGACAGACGCGTGGATGACATCACTGCTTCTGTTCAAGGCACTGCCTTTGCGTCAAATATTTCCGGTGCCACAGTAGGCCTAGAAAATGCTCTGGGAAACCCTATAGGTGGTAGCGTTCTTACTGATAGCGATGGGGTATATCGCTTAAACCTTGATCCTGAGAATGAGCAGCTTCGTGGTTTTTTCTTAACATCTACAGGCGGCAGCTATACCGATGAAGCCACAGGGTTAATAAAAGATGCCGGTATTTTAAGGGCTTATATTGATTCTGATGACGTGAACACTATCAACCTCACGCCGAGTTCCAGTGTTATTGCGCGCATGATTGCGAACGGTGGTTTAAGCGCTGAGCAAGCGCGTTTACGATTTGAGAACGCTTTTTCTTATCGCCCAGATACGAGCATTACTCCCACCGATATTACGACAGAAGGCAGTGCCAACGCAGAGCCTGCTCGCAAACTTGCTGGTTTGCGTGCTGCTGCATTTAGTCAACTGGCGGATGACCTTGGGGTGAATCAATTTGATTTGATCCGCGCATTGGCTGATGACTTGGTTGATGGACATCTCGATGGGCTAAATCAAGGGAGCCCTTTGTTGATTGGCCAAGGCGAGCAGTTTTTGCCTCTTGATATACAGGCAATGTTTGCACACAGCTTTGTTAAATTTTATGGTTCAGGCCGTAATAAATCGGGCCTTGATAGCAACGGCATCGGCACTTTGCCCCAGTTTCATACAACGCAAACAGCCAGTTATAAGTTGAAGTACATAGCAATGTCTCCAAGTGAAGAGCAGGCCACTGAAGGGCGAAATGCCTTCACCTTGCGGATTACCGATTATGATGGAAATCCAGTTGGTGGAAAAGACGTTTCACTCCATCCGCATATGAATATGATTGGCGGGCATGGTCACACCACAGCAGTAAGGCACATCGAGGAAGACGATGAACAAGTCGGGGACTATCTGGGTGATATTTATTACGTGATGCCCTCTGTAAAGGCCGATGGCAGCACCATGGGCTGGTGGAAACTTAGTGTATGTATCAGTGACCCCGACATGGGCGCTATGGAAATGGAGCCGATGGCTGAAGATATGACGGGTGATATGAACATGTCTTCGTGTTCTGGTGAAGAGGCTGCATTTTACCCCAGTGTAACGATGAAAATGGGTGTAAAGGCAAGGCTCAGAGGCGGGGAAAGCGACCAGATTATGAATAAGATGACTGGCAGCACACAGGCGCGTACTTATCACCTGTTTAAGCACAGCGCTCATGCAGACGATACGAACTATCACGCCCATGTATATATCGCCGCAGTTGAAAACATGATGCACTTTCCCGGCGTGCATAACGGCTTAGTATTGAATGAAGGAAGCGAATCAGAGTTGATTATAAACACTATAACCGTTGAGTTCCGTAACGATGGAGAGGAACTTTGGACAGCCGCTACTAATGGGCATGGTGGCGGCATGTGGGCGGCAAACATGAACGGAATGCCGGGGAAAATGCGCGTTAGACTCACCATCAATGGCGATGTAAAAACCATTAACGATGATGATTATGTAGAGTTCGATATGAGTGGAGAAGGCGGGTTGAACCACTAAAACCACTTCACCCTGCAAGGCCCATATTTACTTATTATTTAGTAACTACTCAGCTCACGCTCAAATTCGTGCATAAAAAGAGTTCGCTGAGTAGTTGCGTAATTTGCTGGTAAGATGGGCCTTTTTCATTTTCATGTTTTGAATAACAATTAAGTGCCTGCCTCATGATTGCTTCAATATTTCGCTACACGGCTTTTTTATTACTTCTCTCGACGGGTTCATCGCTTTGGGCCGCTTCATGCTGCGGCGGTGGCTCGGCTTCCTCTCTTATCTTGCCAAAATTTGTGCATCACATGCTTGAGATTTCAGCAAATATCGAACAATACGATGGCTATTGGGACCAAAGCGGTAAATGGAAGCCTGACCCTTCTGGTTCGGATCTAAATCAGTATCGTTTAAACCTTGGTTATGCCCAGCGGTTGGCAGCTAACTGGCAGGCAAGTGTTAGCGTTCCTTATGTGTTTAATGACAACAACTACTCAAGCACATCGACAAGCACCAATGGCGTGGGCGATTCTAGTGTGAGCCTTTGGTACGAGGCATTTAAAGGCCCAATGTGTGTTACCAAAGTAAACAAGGTGACCGATCTTTTACCTGCAACTTATTTTGGTATGACTTTAACCATTCCTAGCGGCATATCTCCCTATGATGATATTGAGGATAATTTCGATATTACGGGCAGGGGAATGTATCGGCTGGATGGTCATATCTCCATTGAAAAATCCATTGCCGCTTGGACAACCGTTCTAAAGTACAGTTATGGGAAGTATTTTTCCCGTGATGTAAATAAAGAGTATGGCCGTTTTGTTGACCCTTATAGTAAACAATTTGGTGATCGTCAGCTTGCCAGTTTTTCCGTGGGCTACAGCCATCTTATTCCTTCAATGGATAGCCTCACCTATACCTTATCTTATGCTTACCTGAGGGAAGATGCGGGCGAAACGGATGGCGAAATGGATCAAAGTTCGGCTATCAAGAAACGTTCTTCTTCATTGGGTGTTGCCTATTCAACACTTAACCGACAATGGATTTATAAATTGTCGTGGAACCACGCATTAAAAAGTGATGGAAATGGTGAAAACTTTCCAACGACTGAGGTTTATACTTTAGGGCTTGCTCATGTTTTTTAATTATTTGTCTGGGCTTTTTAACAAAGCTTTGTTTGCTGGTAATTACCTACGCTCTATCGTTATTTTTAGTCTGGTTTTATCACTGTGGGGTTGTAATGAGTTTACCGATGACTTAAATCCCTCGGGCTCTGATCAGCGCGCCGCCGTTGTCGAAGATGTTGTGGGCAGTGAAGAGGGGCAGATACTGGGTGACTTCACCTTAAAATCTACCGTTGGTAATACCTACAGCAAAGACACACTGCTAGCAGCGGGACAGCCGGTGGTTTTATATTTCACCATGTGGTGCCCAATCTGCGATAGTCATATGTCACACTATATCAATGAGATTGCGCCTGATTTCCCCAATGTTCATTACATCGCCGTGGATTTTGTTTCCGGCAATGTGGATGCCGCATATTACTCGCAGTCTGATGCGGGTTATCTGAGCGAAACAGTTTTGGTAGATGATGGGACGCTTAAGGCGGCCTTGCAAGGTTCTATGGGAGCCACGATAGTAGTGGATGTCGATGGATCGATACTGATGAATGAAGATTACAAAACCGGTAGTCGGCTACGTGCTCTCTTATCTACCTTATGAGTAACACCTCATCTCACGCTCAAATTTGAACGCAATCTGAACAGTTACAGAGTTCGCTGAGGTGTTACCTTTATGATATCCACCTGCCTCTTGCGCTTCATAGAAATTTTTCCTAACTAGCTAGGTCGTTATGCTTATTCCCAAACTTAGACATTTTTTATTTCTGCTATCGGTACTGATACCAGTGAGTGCGCTCGCTGCTGATGAGGCCTTGTTCAAAAAACTCGGCGTAAAAGCCATTAACCCGGTGCTAGCCCCTGAGATATCCTTAAGTGACAATAATGGCCTTACTATTAGTTCGAAAAATTTACAGGGGCAGCTTATTCTGGTGAACTTCTGGGCGACGTGGTGCTCTCCTTGTTTGACAGAAATGCCCGCTCTTGATCGATTGTATAGACGTTATAAAAACCAGGGCTTCTCATTGCTAGCGGTTAATACCGATAGCCATCAACGTAAACGCATCAATACGATTGCCCGAAAGCTAGCGTTAACGTTTCCGATCCTATTGGATGAAAACGAAGTGTTAAGTAAACAATTTGGCGTATCAGGGATGCCTGCTTCCTACGTGATAGATCGTGAAGGCCGGTTGATCGCCTATATTGAAGGTGCCAGAGATTGGGATAGTGAAACCGCACATGAATGGTTGGAAAATATGTTAGCGCAGGGGCAGGGCGACATAAACCGAAAGTGATACTTTACTACCCGTTTTGCGATGAGGAATTCAAGGTACTTCTTCAGGAAGCACTGGCTAGATATCTTATAACAGCCAAAAATTCGCCATAAGAAATAGTTGCCTTATGATCAAGGCTTTTTATTTTCATCTTAAATTAATCGGCTGGGAAGTGGGTTGCTAGAAATATTTCTGCGCCATCATGTAACACATTCTTAAAGCCAGAAATAACGGTAGCTCAGAAACAAAAAAACCCCGCCATTTGGCAGGGTTTTTCTTCGATGATAAACCCTGAAAAAATCAGGATTTCATCTTGCCTATGCTAATGTACTTGTTTCGCAAATTAGACATTGGGCCCATCATGGCTTCTTGAGTGCCAGATGGGTGAGAGGTGTTTTCGCTGAAATCAACCACTGTATCCCAACCTTCAGCAATGCTTTCAGCTGAGGTGTTATCAACAGGTAAGCCAAGACCATTGGTACGTTCCCAACGAAGCTTAGCAAACCAGCCACATCCAACTTCAAATAAACCGCCAGTTTCTGTGCTGCTCTCGTGGCAAAGGTATGAAACAAGAGGAGAAACATATTCAGGCTTAAGGTTTTTAAGCATATCGGGTGGCATAACAGTTTCAGTTAAACGAGATGCTGCGATTGGCGCGATAGAGTTAACAAAAATGTTACGCTTCTTGCCTTCGATAGCCAAAGTTTGTGTTAAACCGTGAAGACCAAGTTTAGCCATGCTGTAGTTTGCTTGGCCAAAGTTGCCATAGATACCAGCAGCAGAAGCTGTGTTGATGATGCGACCATATTCCTGCTGACGCATGTGAGGCCATGCAGCATGAGCAACTTTATAGGAACCTTTGATGTGAACACGGTAGATAATATCCCAATCATCATCAGTCATTTTGTGGAAGCTTTTGTCGCGCAGAATACCGGCGTTGTTAACAACAACGTCGATGCGGCCAAAAGTATCCATGGCTGTTTGAACAATTTTTTCGCCATCTTCAACAGAGTCAAAGTTTGCTACAGCTTCGCCGCCAGCAGCTTTGATTTCGTCAACGACAACTTGTGCTGGAGCTGAATCAGCACCGTCACCAAAGGCGCTACCGCCTAAATCGTTTACAACTACCTTGGCGCCACGCTTGGCGAACTCAAGAGCATGCGATTTACCCAGGCCGTTACCAGCACCGGTGATAATGACAACCTTGTCATCAAAACGTAGATCAGACATTTAAACTACCTCCATTTGGCATTTTTTAGTTTTGCTTTGTTAATATAACCATTACTTCTGACCTCACCATTTTTCTAAGTGGCTCAAGATCTTAAAGTGGGAGTATTTTCCACGAAAATGATGCTTAGGGCTACAGAAAATAGGGAGAAAGGGGCGTTACCGTTATTAATTTTGTTGCGTCTGAATAAAATAATACAGAACTACAACTCACGGTGGAGTGTGGCTGCGTAAGCACTTGAAAGTTTCTGCCTAACCAATGCCTGTGCTTTAGTGTCAAGGCATTTATTTAGCATTAACTCTCTGCTGTATTATTATACGGTAGCCTTTTTATCAGCAATGCATAACATTGTCAAAGCTATAAGTGAGGGGATCTAGAAATGAGCAATACAAACAGCGATGTATATTGCCTTAATTTTTGTCAAGCAGCGAGCAAACTAAGTCGATGAGCTGTTGGCTGGAGTAGGGTTTATTGATAAAAGGAAGGGATTTAAGGGAGGAGGTTTCCGGAAGGTAACTATTGAAGCCTGATGCCAAAAGAATCTTAAGGTCTGGTTTGATTTTTAGTGCTTGTTCAGCAAGTTGGTAGCCATCCATTTCAGGCATCATGATATCTGTTATTAGAAGAGAGATGTTGTCTTCCGTTTTCATTAGCTCAAGCGCCTGTTTTGTACTTTTTGGGCATATAACGTCAAAACCGGAGATTTCGAGTATCTCCTTGGTAAGCTCACGCATTTGAGTGTCATCATCTACCACCATGATTCTTGGCGTGTTTTTTAGCGCAACATGAGGTGATTGAGTTAGATTGATCTCGGCTTCGAGGTTTGTTTCTTTTAATGACGCTGCTGCTTCAGAGGCTTCGTTAACTAGTTTGTTAAAAATAAAACCTATGTTGTGTACATTGCCGTCACTATCAAACAGAGGGAACTTTGTTATTGTGCATTTTTGAGTGTTCACTTGGTCAAGGTTGCCTTCTTTCAAAATCTTGAATTCATACCTGATTGCGGAGGTGGTTTCGAGTACTTTACGGTCTTTTTCAACGTGCAGGGTGTTGTTGGTATCAGAATATAGGTTGGCACTTAGCTGACCAATTAATTTCTCTATGCTGCGGCCGAAAAATTTTGCGCATGCTTCGTTAGCAACTACAAGTTTTCCATTAAGGTCTTTTATGCCGATCGGAAGCGGGTAATTATCAATAATTGACTGCTGCGTGTTATGAGAGCTGCGGAGCCGTTCCTCGAGCTCATAGCGCTTGCTTACGTCCCTGAAGCTGAGTAATGCTCCGTTAAGCGAGCTATCGTCAAATAAAGGCGTGACACTGTGCTTGATGATGTATTTTTTGCCGGATAATGCAATGAGCTTTTGAGGGGCGAGCGGTGCGCTAGCTTCACTCGTTTCTAATACGGATTGTACTAAAGAGCGGTCATCTGCTGACGCGTTATAAACAGTGTTTATATGTTCACTTAGCGCTTCTTCTTCGGGCCAGCCCGTCAATTTCTGTGCAGTAGCATTAATGTGGGTGATCAAGCCCTGTTTATCGACTTGTATTAGGCCACAGTCCTGTTGGTCTAATATCGCAAGCAGTGTTTCAGCACTTATTTTTGATTTGTTGTTTTTCAAGTGTCCTCACGATATATGAGAATGTTGTTGGGTAGGCTTGCTAAACCATCGCGAGTAACAAGCCCCTGCTTTTCAGTATAGGCAGGAATTTGTTTAACGGAGGCAGATCGAGCTTATCTGCGTATTGGGTAGTGCTTCACGTAGGGCAGTTACTGATGCTTCTTTCGCGTTTGTACAAGATACATCTAATATCTGAAGCTGGGTAAGGTTTGCCAAGGGAGTCAGTGGGGCAAGAGGGTTGTCTACATTCACTACTGGTAAGCTGATATTTCCACTAAGGTCTAGAAAATGCAGTGTTGTGAGCTTGCCAAGCTCTTCTATATCACCCAGAGAGTTATCGCTTAAATTGAGGTCTGTTAGCAGGCTGAGAGTGTTAAGTGGTGGGATGGTGTTAATGTTATGCAGACTGACATCCACGGTTTCCAGCGCTGTAAGTTTCTCTAGGCCATCTAAAGAGATGATACCAGGGGTGTCTGTACTAGGAGGCAGGCAGCTTAATGTTGATAGCAGGGCAACCAAAGCTACCCCTTGATTCACGACGCACGCTTTTAGCCCAGGATTATTTGCAAACCAGTTAAGGTCAATCAGTGAGGGGATTATCGTCACTTGAATAACTTCGCCAAATGAAGGCGCTGCGTTGGGGCTTGCGCTAATTTCAACACTAAGACTTTCAAGGATGTGAGGAGGAGGCGTGTATAAGCCGGAATCTGATATAAATCCAAAACCCTCGCTCCCACCCGCAATACCCTCTACCGCATAATGAAAACTGGGGTCATTTAATCCAGTCACCTGAACCAATTGGCTAAAATCAATTTGCTCGTTGGCTTGAATTGCCAAGGTAGTGCTTCTAATAATTACGTCAATATTCGACAAGAGGGTAATGCTGACATTGTTTGCGCTGCCCCTTGCCACTGGCTCTACGAGTAGCTGGCCACTGTAGAGTAGTTCGTCTCCACTGTAGGCTTGAGCAATGATTTCCAGAGGAATTCCATCGGGAATTTGCATACGAAAGGACACTTCGGTATCAGAAACACTCCTTGATGCGAGGAGTTGTGCTTGATCATCCAGAACGTGAACTTTTATAAAGTCGATCTCGCTCGGTATTTCACCAAGAATGGGCGTGCTGATTTCCCTGCTAGTCTCACCGGATGTTGCGTCGTCTTGCAATCTGGATTCTAGGGTAGATACCTGAACAAGCAGCTCTGTCGGATGTTGCTTGTTGGGTTCGCTACAGGCGGATAAAAAGAACAGTACGCCTATAAAAAGGACGTTCCATCGTTTCGTTTTTAGTGTGTTTGGCATATCAGAACTCTCCTCGAACACCTATGGAAAGGGTCGTGTTGTTATAGTGTTGATAACCCAAAATTGAATTTATCTGGGCAAACGCATTAAAGCCATTAGGCATAACAAATACAGCGCCTAGACGTGTTGAAAAATAGTCTGAATCGCCGTCTTGCGTGGTATAGGCGATAAGATTTGCTTGGGGGTCATGAATAAAAGATGCGTTGACCTTCCTTGATTGATCTGCAAATTGATGTATCCAGTGGAAATTTAGTTGAGGGATTATCACCCCCCAGCTCTGCATAATGGGTTTTCGTAATTCAACACCATTATCCATGGTGATATTGTCAACACTTTGCGCATTGATGGCGAGCTCAAAGCCCGTATTGCCAGATTCGTTATAGCTATCCGTTTCTGTTCGAGCTGCATTGATTTGGTTCAGCAGGCTGAGTTCGAATGCTTTTGGCAATTGCCATTGAAAATCACTGCCTAATAACAAGCCTGTTTGGTTTGCGGAAGACTCGGCGCTGAGGCTATAGCTACTTGTTAAAGACGGCAGGCCAATAGTGATATTTCGTTTGTTGTCATAATCAGCGGTGTCTAGCATTAACGTGCCATTGATAGACCATCGGCTGTTTATTTGATGAAGGCCGAAAATCATCCAGTTTATTCCCGTTGCATCAGCGCTACCGCGCCCGCCTGAAAGGTCAGTTTGCGAGCGACTTAGAGTCATTGCTGTGCCTAATATCCATTTGTTATTGATACGGTAGTCTGCACCAATGAGGGCTTTTAAATTCACGCTCTCAAAGCCTGTCTCATCAATGGTTTCATCTCGCTCTGAAAAGCTGCTATCAAAACTTGCGAATGTATTGATGCGTTTGTAAAAGTAATCCCAGTCACTTTTACTGTTTGAGCCAAGGAAGCTATGTAATGGAATCTGGCTCTGGAACCTGTATGACGATTGTTGGGGTGTGCTGGGCCGAGAGTTGCCGCCGCTAGAAAGCTGGATTGTCTTTGGTTGAACACCTGTTTGTTGAAGATTACTGATATTTGCGCTTGCGGCATTGGCCTTGCTCGACACTTGATCGAAAGCAAGGCGCTGTTCATCAGAATTAGCACCAGGTAGCGCGTTACAAAATTCGCGAAGGTTTTGTTGTGCTGTGGTTCGACTCAGGCTTTCAAGCCCAGGACAAAGAGCACTGAGAGCAGCACCGGTTGCTTCGCCGCTGGAGTTGCTGGCAACGGTATCGCTAAGCGTAAAGGAAAGCTCAATGGCATCGGGCGCACTGTAAACAGACGACGAAAACATCAATGCAAAACTAATGCGAGAAATAAATTTCTTGCTCTGCCAAGAAGAGTGAAAACTTATTTTTCTGTGCATTAGCCACGGCCCTTTAGGAAAAGTGCGAGATAAATAAAGTTGTGATGTTTTTTAGAATAAAACGCGAGTTTAACCTGCTTGGTTATGCGGGTGGTCGCCCCGCTTAATAAGAACGTTGTAAGCCCGAGGGATTATTTCATAGCCTGAAAAAAATAAATATACCAAGGCGGGTTTGTTGAAAGCCTTTCACTAAGGGTGGAGGGGTGAGGTTTTTAAGCGAAATAACTGTGCCGGATTGTTTGTGACGTCATTTTATCAACATAACGACGCTGCGCTCAGGTGGCTTAACACTCTGTGTGGCGAGGTTTTAATGAATAAAAGCCCCGAGTGATGCCGCTTTTATTCATTTTATATTGTCACAAATATTCAGGTGTTCCGTTAAAAACTCGGAAAAATAGCGAACTTTTGAGGAAATACGTTTTCCGGGTGGGTAAACAGCGTGTATGGGCAGTGCTTCTATACTGAATTCGTCTAGAATTTGCACTAGCGCGCCCGTTTGAATAAGGTCACCAACTAGCCAAAGGGGTACGACTCCAAGCCCCAGATTCGCGAGAAGCGCTGCCCGATAAGCTGCTGCATCGTTTGTCATAAATTTGCCCTGTACGTCGACAAAAATTTCCATATCGTTTTCTTGAAAGCGCCATTTTCGCGGCTTTTCTCTACCAGAATATAACGCACACGGGTGTAGAGAGAGCTCTTTAGGGTGCTTTGGAGCGCCATATTTTGCAATGTGAGCAGGCGATGCCACTGTGATCATTGGGCTGGAGCAAATCAGTTTTGCAGAAAGTTCTGAGTCGGGTAAATTTCCCATTCTAAGAGCAATGTCGACTCCCTCTTGGACGAGGTCTATTTGCTGATCTGTGAGGTGCAAAATGACATTTAGACCTGGGTAAGATTCAAAGAACTCATGTAGCCTTGGTAAGATGTGGGCGGTACCAAATGCGACGCCAGTGGTGACTTTAATAGTGCCGGTGGGACTGGTCTGGAGTTGTTTGATTGCGTGCTCAGCATCCTCCATTTCTCTGAGAATAATAATGCAGCGGTCGTAGTATTCTTTCCCTGTATCAGTAAGCTTAATGTGGCGTGTTGTTCGCCGGAGAAGCTTGGTGCTTAGATGGCTCTCTAGGTCAGCAATACGCTTGCTTGCCGTCGGTTGTGTGGTGTTAAATTCTTTTGCCGCCGCAGAAAAGCTACCGGTTTCAGCGATTCTGACGAACAGAGCCATGCTTTCGAAGAGATCCATTTCTTTTTAAACCCGTAACGTAGATAGATAAATGCTTCTGATGCCAAAACTCTTGTATTCCCCCTTGATGCAGCTTAGAGCTATTCCCTCTGGGAATATGTGTTAGTCCACGACACATGGTGGCGCTTTTTATAATGATGACCCATAATATTTTTGCTCGTTGGGAGTTGCGGGTTTCATATTTTTGAAAAGAAAACGGAGCATTTTAACCAAGGTACTTTTATTTCTATTAAGGGGCTAATATTTATGAAGCCCATTAATTGGTATAAGTGCTGAAGTGCCTAAGCTACTTAACAGTTGTCCACATAATACTTACAAATACAACTAGATAGCAAACGCTAATCTGCTGGTCAAGGCAGGAGCGAATTTGGTTTTGGCGTAACAATTATGAGGGTTTATGCAGTGAAAATAGTCATTCGAAATATTATGTTATTTGTTTTATGTCACCTGCCTGTTGCTGCGGCGTGGTCCGCAAATGATAGCAGCGAATGTTGCCAAGCAATATTAGCGAACAGAGATTTTACCCTAGATAAACCAGCCACCAATATTGTGGATGACCTGGCTGACTCGGTAATATTAACAGCCTCTAGTGTGGCGGCTATACCGACCTTAGCAGCGTCTCTTCCTGTTGGGGTTTTGTTGGTTATTGGACATCGAATTGGTTCTCAGGCGGTCAAAGAGGTAAAGATTACCGGTCATAATCGCTTATTAGCGTTACTGAAGGAATCAGCGTTATTCGTCGAAGGTGATTCAAGGTCTTTGGATGGTTTTCCTGTTTTAAAAGAGTTGTGGTATCGGGTTAACGGCCCCATTTTTAAAACAATCAGTCCTCGCGAGGTCGCAGATTCGGTATTAAAGGCGGAATACGATATAGATTTTTGTTCTGATGCTGGAAACTACCGGTTGGTTCATTTTAAAGATTATGTGCTTGATGATATAAATGGATAAGCGGATGAAAAGTACTTCTTGCTACCACGCCAGATGTGAGTATGTGTGGTAGCAAGTAGCCGTAATGGATAAATAATTTTGTGTTCAAACATCAATATCTAATTGTACTGGGCAATGATCCGAGCCCATAACATCGTTAAGAATATCTGTATTTTGGATATTACTGCTAAGGCTTTCCGAGGTGAGAAAGTAATCAATCCGCCAGCCGACATTGTTCCCGCGAGCGCCTGCTCGATAGCTCCACCAAGAATATTTGACCTTCTCAGGGTTTGAAAAACGGAAGGTGTCTATAAACCCTGCGTTAACCAGATTGTCTAACCCGTTAATCTCTGCTTGTGTATACCCCGCTGATTTATTGTAGTTTGGTTTTGGACGGGCGAGATCGATATCTCGGTGAGCGACGTTTAAATCGCCGCAAACAATAACGGGTTTACTTTTCTCCAGCTGCTTCAAGTAATTCAAGAAATCTGCATCCCACTTTTGTCGGTAATCGAGGCGCTTGAGTTCACTGCCTGAATTTGGGGTGTAAACCGTAACAAGGTAAAAGTTATTATATTCGGCCGCTATAACACGACCTTCCTGGTCGTGTTCCTCAATTCCCATATCATATTTTACAGAGAGCGGTTCGGTTTTGCTCAATATAGCCGTTCCGGAATACCCTTTACGTTCAGCGGAATTGCTGACTAGGTAGTAACCAGATACGGGTTCCAATGCTTCTCTGACCTGTTCATCTTGAGCTTTGGTTTCCTGAAGGCAAAGAATATCGGTTGAGAAATTTTGCAGTGATTCCTTAAAGTCTTTTTTCATTGCGGCGCGAATGCCATTTACGTTCCAAGATACTATGCGCATGAAGATGTTCTCAAAGGGGGTTAATAGTGGGAGGGAAGAGATTCGAGGGCCATTGAGACTCCCTGGAATGTTGACGAGCACATGGCCTGTTTTATTTTTCCGTAACGACTCGGCTCATGCTCAAATTCGTACATAATAGCGTTAAAAAAATGATCATTTAACCATATAAACTCACATTTTTCGCCTTGTTCTGCTCAAATTTGAACGCAATCTGAACAGTTACAGAGTTCGCTGGGGTGTTACAATCCCTGTTGAAAAGCGAGCTGCAACCACTCCATAAAGAACATAAACGAGAGCAGCGTATTGAGCAGCGCGGCAAGCATAATGAAATGCCATCGCTGGAGAAAGTGGCGGGGCTTGAGAAATCGATTCTAAATGTCAGGGATAAAGCGCCAGATCTCCTTCATGCCTTTGAGGAGGCTCAGACCGATCGGTCTCATGAGGCTCCAGACCTGATGAAAGCCTTTGCCAAGGTGGCGGAAGATAAAGATCGTGGCGATAAAAAATCCGGCGGCTCAGAAGGCTGGAGTAATACATTAAGACCAAAATTCCAGAACCGAAAACGCGACCGTGATCCTATAGAGAGCGTTAGCTGTTTTGGCTTGTAGCGGCTGTCAGAGTTTATTTCCTTTATTATATTGGTACTATGAGTACCGAAAAAGAGTCTAAATTACACAGTTTGTTGAGCAGGCAGCCTCTTGGCACCGTGCTCGTCTCTGCATGGCTGGTAGAAAATGGTTACAGCCGGGATTTGCAAAAACGGTACAAAAAATTCACTGGTTTGAGTCCATAGGTACAGGAGCATTGGTGCACCATGGCGATCACGTGGATTACCTTGGGGCGGTTTAAGCGCTGCAAACACAGTTAGGCACCTCGTTACACCCGGCGGCGAAGACCACGCTTTCTCTTCAGGGGAAGGCGCATTATCTGGAACTCTCGACTAAGAGAGTGCAGTTATTCGGTTGGCAAGAAGAGTATGTGCCGCTTTGGTTTAAAAAATATGATTGGGGTGTAGCCATCGATCATCACAAGACATCATTTTTGTCACCTGATTTGGGATTGGTGGATGTCGAGCGCAAGACGTTCTCGGTCAAGGTCTCAAGCCCGCCTCGCGCCATTATGGAATGCCTGTATCTTGCGCCTAAGTCTCAGCCGCTTGTGGAAGTCTTTGAGTTGATGGTGGGTCTGAATAATCTTCGGCCAGCGTTGGTACAAAGCTTGTTAGAGGCTTGTACGTCGGTAAAAGTTAAGCGCTTGTTTCTATATCTTGCCGATAAGTGCGTTCATGACTGGCTTCATTATCTAAAGCTGGACAAGATTGATTTGGGTGCGGGTAAGCGAAGTATCGTTAAAGATGGGGTTTACATTTCAAAGTATCAAATAACCGTGCCCAAAGAACTG
>JAESUE010000064.1 GCA_016763235.1 Pseudomonadales bacterium | reverse complement strand
GCCCAAATACGACCAAATCAAGCAACGAGTTGCCGCCAAGACGGTTTGCGCCATGAACAGACACGCATGCTACTTCACCTACCGCATAGAGACCTGGAATAACAGTGCTTTCGCCTTTGTTATTCACCTGAACCGCTTGACCATTTATCGTCGTAGGCACGCCACCCATCATATAGTGACAAGTTGGAACGACTGGAACAGGATCATGAACGGGGTCGACGCCTGCAAAAGTTTTTGATAGCTCGCAGATGCCAGGTAATTTGGAATGAAGAACGTCTGCGCCTAGGTGATCCAGTTTCAACAGGACATGATCACCCTCTGGGCCAACACCGCGGCCATCGAGAATCTCCATCATTATGGAACGAGCCACCACGTCTCTACCAGCAAGATCCTTAGCGTTAGGGGCGTACCGCTCCATAAATCGCTCGCCATCTTTATTAACGAGGTAACCACCTTCCCCACGACACCCTTCTGTAACCAGAACACCGGCTCCAGCGATACCCGTAGGATGAAACTGCCACATCTCCATATCTTGGACAGAGTAGCCAGCACGCAAGGCCATTGCGACACCATCGCCAGTATTAATCAAAGCATTTGTAGTGGATGCATAAATACGCCCTGAACCACCAGTAGCCAAGACTGTCGCTTTCGCAAGAAAAGCGACTACTTCACCTGTTTCAATATTCATGGCCAGCACGCCACAAGTGTCACCGCTCTGGTTAGTCACCAGATCCATCGCATACCATTCGTTATAAAAAACAGTATTTGCTTTAACATTCTGTTGGTAAAGAGTATGAAGTAGAGCATGCCCTGTTCTATCTGCTGCCGCACAGGTACGCGAAGCCTGGCCACCTTTACCAAAATCTTTTGACTGACCACCGAATGGACGTTGGTATATTCTCCCTTCTTCTGTGCGAGAAAAAGGCAAGCCCATATGCTCTAGCTCAAAAACTGTTTCTGGGCCGACACTACACATATATTCAATAGCATCCTGATCACCAATATAATCAGAGCCCTTAACGGTATCATACATATGCCAACGCCAATCATCGTTAGGATCAGAGCTAGCAATGGCACAAGTAATACCACCTTGAGCAGAAACAGTATGCGAACGTGTTGGAAATACTTTTGTAATGAGTGCAGTTTTTTGACCAGACTGCGCAAGCTGTAGAGCTGCTCGCATGCCAGCACCCCCTCCCCCAACAATTACAGCGTCATAAGTTACCGTTCTTACATTAGCCATCGATTATAGACTCCACAAAATCTGAACGCCCCAAACAAGATAGATCGCTGCTGTGACACCACATGCGGATTGGCAAGAAAAACGTATGAAAGAATTACTGAGATAGTCAGTGGTAATCACCCACAGCCCGATCCAAGCATGAGCAAGTGTCGCAAGCAACGCCAAGGTACTAGCTATGCGCATAGCCCCGCTATTAATGAAACTGACCCAATCACCATATTCAAGACTAGGATGACTAACAAAGTATCCAAGCATTATCAATACATACAGACCAACAACAACAGCAGAAACACGCTGAATAAGCCAGTCATAAACACCGCTTCTACCGAAACTCGTTACACTTGCTACCATAACCAAACCCCCACAAAAATAATTGATAGCGCGGCAAGAAAAATAGTAATTTTCGCCCCCTTTAACCCACCTTCGAGCGTTTCACCAATGCCGAAATCCATGACGAGGTGCTTCACTCCCGCAATAAGGTGATAAAGCAAAGCCCCAACAACGCCCCAAATGACCAAAGTGACAAAAAAGCCACCTAAAATGTCCTTGAGTTCATTGAAGCTGGACTCGCTTTCCAACGAGCAGCTCAATATCCCAAGTAAAATTGGAATACTAAAAAAAATCACCACACCTGAAGCTCGATGCAAGATCGAAACGACAGCAGGAAGAGGAAGCTTAATGGTTTTTAAATCTAAATTAACAGGTCTATTTTTATTCACAGCCTTCACTTTCGATTTAGCCCTAATTTAGGGCGTTTTATAGATCAATGAACCAGATTAGACCACAAGCTTGGCGATGCTAACACCGTCCAATTCGTTGAATTACCTAGCCAGAACCGGTGATGAAGTATATCTGTACAATTATTTAATTACAAACTAAGCTGCCGCTCAAAATATGCATCACCCTTATACTTTTGAGCAATCAAAACTCCACACTAATCGCTTTTCATTTAGCTGGCAGACAATCCCTAAAGACTTTGTTAGAATTTGCCGCACTGAAAGGAACGCCCGGGTGCATTTAAGGGAATAAAAAGTAAGCAGCAACCGCAATACGATAGCGAAGTGGCTATCCACCTTAAAAGAACACTGAAGATACAACGAGGAAAATAGGAATGGCAGAAAAAAGCGCTAAGTTAACTATCGGTATAAACGACAAGACCTTAGATCTCCCCATCTACCAAGGAACAATGGGGCCCGATGTAGTGGACGTTCGCAGCCTGACTGCCAACAATCTATTTACCTATGACCCTGGATTTGTCTCTACAGCTGCTTGCGAATCAAAGATCACATTCATTGATGGTGACAAAGGACAACTTCTTCACCGTGGCTACCCAATTGAAGAGCTGGCTGAGAAGTCCGACTACCTGGAGGTTTGCTACTTACTTTTAAACGGCGAACTTCCTAACAAAGAACAAAAAGAGTTATTCGTCAATACCGTTACCAATCATACGATGGTCAACGAGCAGCTCACCCATTTTTACAATGGGTTTCGACGTGACGCTCACCCTATGGCAATTATGTGCGGCGTAGTAGGAGCACTTTCCGCTTTCTATCACGACTCGCTAGACGTACATGACCCCCGGCATCGTGAAGTTGCTGCATACAGATTGATTGCAAAAATGCCAACTATGGCAGCAATGAGCTACAAGTACTCTATCGGACAACCCTTTTTATACCCACGCAACGATCTAAACTACTCTGAAAACTTTCTTCACATGATGTTTGGAACGCCCTGCGAAGAAACAAAAATCAGCCCAACGATTGCCCGCGCAATGGATCGCATCTTCATTCTACACGCTGACCACGAACAAAATGCCTCCACGTCTACAGTCCGACTTGCTGGCCCATCAGGCGCAAACCCTTTTGCCTGTATTGCCGCCGGAATAGCAACTCTTTGGGGCCCGGCTCACGGCGGAGCTAACGAAGCAGTACTAGCCATGCTCGAGGAAATAGGCGATGTTTCAAGAGTAGGCGCGTACATTGACAAGGCCAAGGATAAGAATGACCCATTTAGATTAATGGGCTTTGGGCACCGTGTTTACAAAAACTTTGACCCAAGGGCAACGGTGATGCGGGAGTCTTGTCACGAGGTTCTAAAAGAGCTTAACATGGAGAATGATCCACTTTTTGAACTTGCCATGAAACTCGAAACCATTGCAAGGGAAGATGAATACTTCATCGAGAAGAAACTTTATCCTAATGTTGACTTCTACTCGGGAATCATTCTAAAGGCAATTGGCATTCCCACCAGCATGTTTACCGTCATATTC
>JAESUE010000005.1 GCA_016763235.1 Pseudomonadales bacterium | reverse complement strand
GTGGGCTGAATTACTGGCGGGAGATTCATTAAAACACTCCTACAGTGATCCGGTTTGGCGTAAACGTAGAGGGGAGGTGATGGCGAAGCAAAAAACCAGCTTATACGGGCTTGTTCTTCAAGCTGAACGTTTTGCTTCTTATAGCACTATTGATTCACTGGCATGCCGTGAAATTTTTCTAAGCGAAGGTTTGGTAAAAGGAGAAATACACACCCGAGGAGGTTTTCTTGATGCCAACTTTCAATTGATAAGTGAGTTGGAACAGCTGGAGAATAAAGCCCGAAAAAGGGATATTCTAGTGGATGACGAAACACTTTATAATTTTTATCATGAGCGTGTTCCCGCAGATATTTGTACTCAGAGAAGCTTTGAAAAATGGCGTGCAGTGATAGAAAAAAAATCCCCTCGCTTATTATTTCTTACCAAAGAAGATCTTTTGAAGCGTTCTGCCAATGAGGTGACAGAGGCCGAATTTCCCAATATTCTTGAGTGGCAAGGGGTGAAGTTTCCATTACGTTATAGCTTTTCACCTGGTCAAAGCGGGGATGGCGTCACAGTGAGTGTCCCTCAGCCCTTACTGGGAAAACTACCTTTAAAACGTTTGGAATGGTTAGTGCCAGGGATGTTAAGGGAGAAATGTATTGCCTTGATAAAAGGCTTGCCTAAAAAATGGCGGCGTAACTTTGTACCCATTCCCGATTATGTTGATCTTTGTTTGCCATCAATGGTTCCTGGGGATTATTCGCTCACACAAAAATTGTCAGAGGTCTTAAGAAAGAAAAAAGGGATTTCCATCCCTGATGAGGAGTGGGAGAACGTAAAGCTAGAAGAGCAGCATTTGTTTAATATCGAAGTCTTAAACGCTCAAGGAGCGGTGCAGGAACAAGGGAGGGGCTTGCTTGCTCTGCGCGATAAACTTGCCATAACGTCTTCCTTGGAGCTTGATGCGCCCACGGTACATGCGATTGAAAAACAAGGGTCTGTCGATTGGGACTTTGGGGATATAAGTGTTTATGTTGAGTCTATACATGGAGGAATAAAAGTCCGTAAATATCCCGCGCTGGTTGATAAGAAAACCAGCGTTAATATTGAATTATGTGATAACGAGCAAGAAGCTCATGTATTATCAATAAAAGGAATTATGCGTTTGTTGATATTTCGACAAGCGCAAAGTGTGCGTCAGATAAGAAAAGATCTGGCAAAAAATAAAGTGCTGCTAATGAATTATCGTCGTCTGGGTAATGAAAAAGACTTATTGGATGCTCTAATAGAAGCCGCAGTGATTCGTGCATTCAGTCTTGAGGCTGCACATATAACGACCGAAAAAGACTTTGAGAGTTTAGTTTCTCTGGGGCGTGAGGTTTTATTTCCAGAAGCAAAAAAACTTGAGAGTCAGGCGGAGAAAATATTCGTACTTTTTCAGAAGATAGAAAAAAAATTAAAAGGTAGTATTCCCTTGGCGTGGGCAGATTCATTCGCAGATGTTAAACAACAACTATCTTACCTTGTATTTGATGGATTTTTGGCATCAGTTCCTGACGCTCAGCTGAAGGAATACCCGCGTTATCTTCTTGCCATTACCAAGCGCCTCGAAAAATTACAAGAAAACCTGCAGCGTGATCGTGTGGCCACGCAGGAGTTTAAAGCCGTGTGGGAGCCATATGCTAAACGTGCAGAAAAACATCAGCGTGAAGGAGTTATTGACCCTGCCTTATTAACGTATCGCTGGATGCTTGAAGAGTACCGAGTTTCTCTTTTCGCTCAGGAATTAAAAACCAAGGTGCCTGTATCGCCAAAACGTTTGCGCGTTTTTTGGGAACAAGTTTCCGTATAGCTATGATGATAGCAATGGAGATTTGCGTAAATGGTCGGGTGCAGGGTGTTGGTTTTCGGCCCTTTGTATTTAGCTTGGCAGTAAAGCTTAGTCTCAAAGGCAGCGTGGAAAACGGGCCAGAAGGTGTGCGCATTCTTGTTTACGGAGAGCGAAAGCAGATAGAGTGCTTTTTGAGTTTGCTTGAGGTTTCTGCTCCCGAAAGCAGTGCCGTTGAGACAGTTACCTCAAAAATAATTGACATAAAATCCACCCCCAACAAGTTTTTCATTAAAGACAGTGAAGTCGCTGGTATGTTTACCACTGTTCCGCCGGACACCGCTATTTGTTCGGCTTGTGTGCATGATCTTGAGGATGTAGATAATCGACGGTTTGCGTATCCCTTTACTCATTGCAGTCAATGCGGGCCGCGATTTTCAATTATAAATACAATGCCCTTCGATAGGGCGAATACCAGCATGGCAAGCTTTTTGATGTGTGGCGAATGTTTTTCTGAGTATGAAAATCCAGAAAGTCGACGTTTCCATAATCAAACGAATTGTTGCGCACAATGTGGCCCAAAAGTATGGCTGGAGGACTCTTCTGGCTGCATAGTACCAATAGAAAAGTCCGGCAGTATTTTGGATCGAGCTGCCGATATTATTCAGTCTGGTGGGATTTTGGCACTAAAAGGTATGGGCGGTTTTAATCTACTTTGTGACGCTAGCAATCCCTCAGCCATAGAACGATTGCGTATACGTAAAGTAAGGCCGGCCAAATCATTTGCTTTAATGGCGAAAAATGTGGAAATGGTAGAGCAATTTTCTCAGCCAAGTTTGCAGGAAATAGCGTGGCTAAAAAATTCGATTTCTCCCATTGTTCTAATTAAACGAAAGAATAATGATTTACCTGAAAATTGTGCCCCTAATTTAAGCAGCTTGGGTTTTGTTCTACCTCATACGGCATTGCATATCCTTTTGATGCAGCGTTTAAATGCGCCCGTAGTTTTTACCTCAGGCAACAGGAGTGGTTTGCCACAATCTTATCAGAACAGTAAGGCCAGAAATGCGCTGAGTGAGATCGCTGATTTTTATTTGATGCATGATCGAGAAATTGTACAGCCGCTTGATGATTCGGTGGTGCAGTTGCTCGGAGAATCGGCTCAAATAATAAGAGCAGGGCGGGGGTTGATACCTATGCACCTTAAGATTCCAGAGGGTTTATCCTGCTCAGAAAATGCCATTGCAATGGGGTCGCAGGTAAAAAATACCATTACCCTTATGGATAAAAGTAAGATTGTACTGTCGTCTCCTTTGGATTCCTTAAGCAATATGGACAGCCTTCTGGCTTATGAAGAGCGCAATACAAGGCTTAAAGCGCTTTATCAATTTACACCCAATAAAGTGGTGGTGGATAAGCACGTGCACTATCAATTAACAAACTATGGGGAAGGTCTCGCTGAGCAAGAAGGTATCCCCATTCATAGAGTTCAACATCATCATGCTCACTTGGCTGCATGTTTACTCGAAAACAATCATCCTCATAATGGGGAGACGGTATTAGGTGTTTGTTTTGATGGCACTGGTTTTGGAGGGAACAATGAGCTTTGGGGTGCGGAGTTTTTTCTGTTTGATTATCAACACTGCGAGAGGTTTGCCAGTTTTCAGACGATTCCATTATTGGGCGCAAGCCTGGCCATCAAAGAACCTTGGCGCTGCGCTTATGCGCATTTGCGTACTTTAGGTGATTGGGAGTTTATTGCTGAGCGTTATCAGAATTTGGAGTTAGTGGATTTCCTAAAAACAAAACCGGTGCAAGTGTTGGATAGGATGGCGCTTAAAAATATAAATTCACCATTGGCATCTTCTGCCGGGCGATTATTTGATGCGGTGGCGGCAGTTTTAAATATCTGTCGTAATGAAATCAGTTATGAAGGCCAAGCAGCAATGGAATTACAGGCACTTGCTGAGTCAGCTATTTTTGAAAAGCTCCCATCACCTTACCCCTTTGAAATAAAGCAGCATG